>HF996728.1:0-21473 GCA_000433335.1 Clostridium sp. CAG:1219
AATATTTATTTTTTCTACATTTTTTGAAAAAATCACCTACCGATTGGTAAGTGATTTTTATATTATTCAACTATTTCTTCTTTACTTGCTTCAACAATATCGTTAATTTCATTATCAGCAATATCTTTTTTTAGTATTTCATCTTTAGAAATAACTTCAATCGAATTAGGATCTACAACGCCCGTACCAGCGGGAATTAATCTACCAATAATAACGTTCTCTTTTAATCCTTGAAGTTTATCTACTTTTCCTTTAACAGCTGCATCAGTAAGAACTCTAGCTGTCTCTTGGAATGAAGCAGATGATAAGAATGAATCAGTTAAAAGTGCAACCTTAGTAATTCCAAGTAATGTCTTTTTACCTTTTGCAGGTTTTTTATCTTCCATAATTGCATGTTTATTTGCTCTATTAAATTCCGTCATATCTATAGTTGTTCCAGCAATAAGATTTGTATCGCCAGATTCTTCAACATATATTTTTCTTAACATTTGTCTTGCAACAATTTCTATATGTTTATCGTTAATATGAACACCTTGTGTTCTATATGTTTTCTGAACTTCCTCTATTAGATAATTTTGAACAGCAATATCGCCTTTGATACGAATTATATCATGTGGATCAAGTGATCCTTCAGTAATTCTGTCTCCAGCTTTTACTTTATCACCATCTGATACAACAAGTCTCATACCATATGCTATTACGTATTTTTCAACATATTTGTCATCACGAGTTACTATTACTTCTTTGTTATTGCCTTTATTTCCGATTGTTACAGTACCGTCTATTTCAGTTACCATAGCAACACCCTTTGGTTTTCTTGCTTCAAATAATTCTTCAACCCTAGGAAGACCTTGAGTTATATCAGAACCTGCAACACCACCATTGTGAATAGTTCTCATTGTAAGCTGTGTACCTGGTTCACCTATTGATTGTGCAGCTATAATTCCTATAGCCTCACCTTTAGTAATAGGTTCACCTGTAGCCATATTTTTACCATAACATTTAGCACAAACCCCTCTTATAGATTCACAAGTTAATGCTGAACGTATTTTCACAGTTTCATATCCAAGTTTTATTATATTGTTTGCAATTTCATCATTTATGTATGTATTTCTTGCATAAATAACATTTCCATCTTTATCTACAATATCTTGAGCTAAGAATCTTCCTTCTATTCTCTCGTATAGTTTTTCTATTGGTTCTCCACTCTCCATAATTGCAGAAACTTCGAATCCATGATCTGTTCCACAATCATCTTCCATAACAATTACATCTTGGTTAACATCTACAAGTCTTCTTGTTAGATATCCAGAGTCAGCAGTTCTTAGGGCAGTATCTGCAAGACCTTTTCTAGCACCATGGGATGCTATAAAGAATTCTAGAACATCAAGACCTTCTTTAAAGTTTGATTTAATTGGAAGCTCTATTGTTCTACCCATTGTATCTGCCATAAGTCCACGCATACCACCAAGCTGTCTAATTTGTGTTGGGTTACCTCTAGCACCAGTGTTTGCCATCATTTGGAATGGATTCATTTTATTTGGGTTACTCATTATCTCATTTTGGATTTTATCCGTAGCAGATGACCAAATCTTGATGATTTCGTTATATCTTTCATCGTTTGAAATAAGACCACGTTTAAAATTCTTCAAAACTTTTTCAGCTTCAGTTTCAGCCTCAGCAAGTATTTGTGGTTTATTTTTTGGTATTTCAATATCATATACAGAAACTGTAACGGCAGCCTGAGTTGAATATTTATAGCCATTAGATTTAATATCATCTAGAACAACTGAAGTTGCAGCAATTCCATGTTTTGCGATACATCTATCAACTATTTCTCCTAGTTGCTTTTTCTTAGCTTCAAAATCTATTTCTAGTTTTAGGTAGTTTTCTTCCTTAGTTCTATCTACAAATCCTATATCTTGAGGAATAAAACTATTGAATATTAATCTACCTGCTGTAGCATCTATTCTTCCTGTATAAGTTTTTCCATTAATATCTTTACTTACTCTAACTTTAATTGGAGCATGCATACCTATTACTTTTTGATCATATGCCATTAAAGCTTCATCAACGCTACTAAATACTTTTCCAGCTCCTGGTTCATCATCAATTTGTACAGTTAGATAGAAGCTTCCTAAAATCATATCCATTGATGGAACAGCAACTGGTTTACCATCTTGTAAATTTAATAGATTATTGGAAGCAAGCATCAATAATTTTGCTTCTGCAACTGCTTCTGGTGAAAGTGGTACGTGAACAGCCATCTGGTCACCATCAAAATCGGCATTGAACGCTGAACATACAAGTGGATGAAGTTTTATTGCTCTACCTTCAACAAGTACTGGTTCAAATGCTTGAATTCCAAGTCTATGAAGTGTTGGGGCACGGTTTAACATTACTGGTCTATCTTTTATAACATCTTCTAGTACATCCCATACTTCTACAGCTGTACGTTCTACCATTCTTTTGGCATTTTTTATATTAAATGCAAGTCCTCTTTTCACTAGTTCTTTCATAACAAAAGGTTTGAAAAGTTCTAGTGCCATCTCACGTGGCAAGCCACATTGATGCATTTTAAGTTCTGGTCCAACAACAATAACTGAACGACCAGAGTAGTCAACCCTTTTTCCAAGTAAGTTTTGTCTAAAACGTCCTTGTTTACCTTTTAGCATATCAGAAAGTGATTTTAGAGGTCTGCCTCCTGCGCCAGTAATAGGTCTTCCACGTCTGCCATTATCAATTAAAGCATCAACTGCTTCTTGAAGCATTCTTTTTTCATTTCTTACTATTATGTCTGGAGCTTCAAGTTCAAGTAATCTCTTTAATCTATTATTTCTATTTATAACTCTTCTATATAAATCATTTAAATCTGAAGTAGCAAATCTACCTCCATCAAGTTGTACCATTGGTCTAAGCTCTGGTGGTATTACAGGAAGAGCTTCTAGAATCATCCATTCAGGTTTGTTTCCTGATTCTATGAACGCATCTATTGTTTCTAATCTTTTGATTATTTTTGCTCTCTTTGCACCTTGTGATTTAGAAAGTTCTGCTCTTAAGTCTTTTTGTAATTTTGTAAGATCAATTTCTGCTAAAAGTTTTCTAATTGCTTCAGCACCCATTCCAACTTCTATGCTACCTGGTCCAAATTGTTCTATTGCTTCTCTGTATTCTTTTTCAGATAATACATCACATTTTGAAAATGCTGTTTGTTTTGGATCAATTACTACATATGATGCAAAGTATAATACTTTTTCAAGTGCCTTAGGTGACATATCAAGAAGTAGGCTCATTCTACTTGGTATTCCTTTGAAAAACCAGATATGAGAGACTGGACATGCAAGTTCAATATGTCCTAGTCTTTCACGTCTTACTTTTTTCTTTGTAACTTCAACGCCACATCTGTCACAAATTATTCCTTTATATCTTACTTTTTTGTACTTTCCACAATAACATTCCCAGTCTTTTGTTGGTCCAAATATTTTTTCACAAAATAGTCCATCTCTTTCTGGTTTAAGTGTTCTATAATTTATAGTTTCTGGTTTTTTAACCTCTCCTTTAGACCATTCTCTAATCTTTTCTGGAGAAGCAAGACCAATTCCTATTCTATCA
Source organism: Clostridium sp. CAG:1219 (assembly GCA_000433335.1). Classification (GTDB taxonomy): domain Bacteria; phylum Bacillota; class Clostridia; order TANB77; family CAG-465; genus CAG-465. The sequence continues at coordinate 3,613 of HF996728.1, forward strand.
AAATTTTCCATATCTTGCATTGTAAATTTTCCTCCCTTATACCTTAAAATTAAACTTCGTCATAAGTGTCACTATCATCAACACTAAGTTCGTCTTCAAAACTATTTTGTTCTTCTTCTTTTTCGTCAACAAGTTCGCCGTCTTCTTCTACTGACATTCCAGCAAAATCATCATCAGTTATTAACGCGTTATCTTCACTTTCTTCTAGAACCTTTGGATCAAATCCATCTGTATCATCTTCAACAGACTCTTTAAGTTCAAGCTCATCATCTTCACGATACATTTTCATATCAAGGCCTAAACTTTGTAATTCTTTTATCAATACTCTAAATGATTCTGGTATTCCAGGAGTCGGTATACTCTCTCCTTTAACAATAGCTTCATATGTTTTAAGTCTTCCTACAATATCATCAGATTTAACAGTTAACATCTCTTGTAATGTATAAGATGCACCATAAGCTTCTAGAGCCCAAACTTCCATCTCACCAAATCTTTGTCCACCAAATTGTGCTTTACCACCAAGTGGTTGTTGTGTTACTAAAGAGTATGGTCCAATAGAACGAGCGTGTATCTTATCTTCAACCATGTGATATAGTTTAAGCATGTACATATATCCTACTGTTACTTCTCTATCAAAAGGTTCACCAGTTCTACCATCATATACTACAGATTTACCGTTTTCATTTAGTCCTTGTTGCCTTAATAGTTCTTGTATATCTTGTTCTTTTGCACCATCAAATACAGGAGTTGAAACTTTCCATCCAAGTTGTTTTGCAACAAGACCTAAGTGAACTTCAAGTAACTGTCCAACATTCATACGTGATGGCAATCCAAGTGGATTTAGCACTATTTGAAGTGGCGTACCATCTGGTAAATATGGCATATCTTCTCTTGGTAATATACGTGATATAACACCTTTGTTACCATGACGTCCAGAAAGTTTATCACCAACTGATATTTTTCTTTTTTGAGCGATATATATTCTTACAACTTTATTTACTCCAGCAGCTAATTCATCTGAAGTTTCTCTTGTAAATATTTTAACATCTACAATTGTTCCGGCTTCTCCATGTGGAACACGAAGTGATGTATCTCTAACCTCACGAGCCTTTTCACCAAATATAGCACGAAGTAACTTTTCTTCTGCTGTAAGTTCAGTCTCACCCTTAGGAGTAATTTTTCCTACTAATATATCACCTGGTACAACTTCCGCACCAATTCTTATAATACCATTTTCATCAAGATCTTTTAGTGCATCATCACCGACATTTGGTATTTCACGAGTTATTTCCTCTGGTCCAAGTTTTGTATCTCTTGCTTCGCAATCATAATCTTCTATATGAATTGTTGTAAGTACATCATCTTGTACTAACTCCTCAGATATAAGTATAGCATCCTCATAGTTATACCCTTCCCAGTTCATAAATCCAACTAATATATTTTTACCTAGAGCAAGTTCTCCTTTATCAGTTGATGGGCCATCTGCTATTACATCGCCTCTTTTAACTTTTTCGCCTTTAACAACTATTGGTTTTTGATTTATACATGTTCCTTGGTTAGAACGTTGATATTTTATTAAATGATACTCATCTTTTCCACCTTTAGTATCTACTATTATTTTGTTAGCTGATACAAATGAAACTATACCATCATTCTTAGCAGTGATTACAATACCAGAATCTACTGCTGCTTTGTATTCTATTCCTGTACCTACTATAGGGCTTTCTGATCTTATTAATGGAACAGCTTGACGTTGCATGTTAGCACCCATAAGTGCACGTTTTGCGTCATCATTCTCTAAGAAAGGTATTAAGGCTGTTGCAACAGAAACAAGTTGCTTTGGAGAAACATCCATAAGATCAACTTTTTCTTTTTCTATTTCAATAATTTCATCTTGATGTCTTATTTTTACTCTTTTATTCACAAATCTTCCATCTTTATCAAGTGGCTCATTTGCTTGAGCGACAATATAATTATCTTCTTCATCAGCAGTTACGTACACAACATTTTCTGTAACAATACCTTTTTCTTTATCTACAATTCTATATGGAGTTTCTATAAATCCATATCTATTAATTATAGCAAATGTCGAAAGTGATGAAATAAGTCCTATGTTTGGTCCTTCTGGTGACTCGATTGGACACAATCTTCCATAATGTGTATGATGAACATCACGAACTTCAAATCCAGCTCTATCACGAGTGAGTCCTCCAGGTCCAAGTGCAGAAATTCTTCTTTTATGTGTAAGTTCCGCAAGTGGGTTTATTTGATCCATAAATTGAGAAAGTTGAGAACTACCAAAGAATTCTCTTAAAGCTCCTACTACTGGTTTAATATTTATTAGTGTTTGTGGAGTAGCTACATCTAAATCTTGTGTTGCCATTCTCTCACGAACAACTCTTTCAAGTCTTGCAAGACCAATTCTAAATTGATTTTGTAGAAGTTCGCCTACGCATCTTACACGTCTATTTCCTAGGTGGTCTATGTCATCTACTTTTCCCATTCCATATCTGAAATTTAAGAAGTAGTTAATAGATGCAATTATATCGTCAAGTGTAGCACATTTTACTACTAATTTTTCTCTATTTAATTTTATTTGTTTTCTTAGGTCTTCTTCAGAAACATCTCCTAAAGATTCTAAAAGTTCTTTTAAGGCTGGAAGATAAACTTCTTCTTTTATAACTTCTTTATCTATATCTATTCCTAAATATTTAGATATATCTACCGTATTGTTACCAATCACTTTAACTTTTTTATCTTCTCTTAAAACATATACAACATTAATTCCTGAATGTTTTATTTCAAAAGCTTTTTCTTTTGAAATTTTTTCACCCTTTGAAACTAATAATTCGCCGGTTTCCTGATTTATTATATCTTCTGCTGCAATTTCTCCAATTGTACGTTCTGCTATACTTAATTTTTTATTATATTTGTATCTACCTACACGGCAAAGATCATATCTTCTTGGTTCATATAGCAAACCATATAAAAGACTTCTAGCGGCATCTACATGAAGTGGTTCACCTGGTCTTAGTTTTTTATAAATTTCAAGTAAAGCTTCGTCAGTAGATTTTATCATGTCTTTTTGTAGATTTTCATTTAACAGGTCATCTTCAAATATTTCAGAAATTTGAGCATCAGTTTCTATACCAAGAGCTCTAATAAGTGTAGTCATTCCTACTTTTCTTGTTCTATCAACCCTTGCATATAACATATCTTGTGAATCTGATTCATATTCAATCCATGTTCCACGATTAGGCATAACAGTAGCATTATATAAAAATTTACCTGTTTTATCTCTTTCTGCTCCATAATATACACCTGGAGAACGTACAAGTTGAGATATTATAACACGTTCTGCACCATTAATTAAAAATGTACCATTATCAGTCATAACTGGCAAATCGCCAAAGAATATTTCTTGTTCTTTTATCTCACCAGTCTCACGATTGATAAGTCTTACTTGTACCTGAAGTCTTGAAGAATAACTTGTATTTCTCTCCTTAGACTCTTCAATGGTATATTTTGTTTCATCTTCCAATCTATAATCAACAAACTCTAAAAGTAAATTACCTGAAAAATCCGTTATTGGTGAAGCGTCAGATAACACATCTCTTAATCCAGATTTTAAGAACCAATCATAAGATTGTTTTTGGATATCAATAAGATCAGGCATCTGTATAACCTCATTGATCTTTGAAAAACTCATTCTTTTAGCTTTTCCATTTACTACTTCATGAATCATTTAATATACCCCCAAAACTATAAAAAACAAAACGCAAAAAGACGTCAAAAATCCAAACTAGTTTACATAAATAACTAGTTTGATTCTTACGTATTAAATTTTATTATATATCAATTCTACTTTTTTCAACTATTTCAACCATCCTTTAACATTATAGTTTACATAGTATAAACGTCTTGTCAACAATATTTAAAACATTATACCACAGTGTCAAAACAAAAGTCAATAAAAATTACAATTTTTTACAATTTTTTAAGAATATTTTTCATATGTATTGAATTTATTAAATAAATGCTGTATAATTCTAAATGTATGCACCAGTAGCTTAGCTGGATAGAGCACTCGGCTACGAACCGAGAGGTCGGGGATTCGAATTCCTCCTGGTGCACCAAAAAAGTCGCAATTTTGCGACTTTTTTTATTTTTTGATTCTTATTTTTTGGCTTTTGATTTTCTCAACTCTTTAAAAAAATCAGATATTATTTTAGAACATTCTTTATAAATATCATAGTCTACTTTTACTTTATGAGTCGTATTAACAGATTCTAATAAATTTGCAATAGATCCAACGCACCCATTTTTTTCATCCATTGCTCCTATGATCACCCTATTTATCCTTGATTGCGTAATGGCTCCGGCGCACATCATGCATGGTTCAAGAGTAACATACATATTACACCCATCAAGTCTCCACGACTTTAACTTTCTGCAAGCTTTTTCTATACAAAGAATTTCAGCATGTGATATCGCTGTATTCTTGCTTTCTCTTAAATTATGTGCTTTTGCTATTACAACACCGTCTTTTTCTATTACTGCACCGATAGGAACTTCATTTTTTAAATATGCTTTTTTTGCCTCTTTTAAAGCTTCTGCCATGAATTTATTCATTAAATCACCATATTTATTATATGGTAATTTCATATTATTTTCAACAATTAATTAAAAATGTAATTTTAAGCATCTTAATTTACAATACTTGTATTGTAAAAATATTCCTGTATTCCCAAAAAAATTCCCCATGCTAGTTTATATTGATAAGTATCATCTTTTAGTAAAGTAGTTTCTTCGCTATTTGAAAGGAAACCGCATTCTACAATAACAGTAGGAATAGTAACGTTTTTCATAATATATACATCTGTAATTTTCATTGGAGTTCTATTATTCTCATAATCTATATTTTTATTTATATTGTTTTGTATCAAAGTAGCAAGGTTTTCACTTTCATCGTTTTTATTCTGATAAAATGTTTGCCATCCCCTATAAATTTCTGATGGAGGATATTTATTAAGATGTATCGAAATAAAAATATCGGCATTAGAATTATTTCCAAGATCTACTCTATTTTTTATATCGCTTACTTTCTTTTCTCTTATACTTTTACTGTCAATTGAATATATACCGTTTTCATCACTTCTTGTAAGAATTACCTTTGCTCCACATTGTTCAATTAATTTTTGAAGTTTTAAACTAATTGATAAATTTATTGCTTGCTCTGTTGTACCAAACAGACCAACAGCCCCTTCATCTGGTTTTCCGATGTCCCGCATCTACCACAATTACTTTATTTGTTATTGGTGTTGAATTAACATTTACTGCTTTATCATTATCTATTTTTCCAAGAGTAAGGCAAGAAAACATAAATAAAGATATTGAAAGTACTATATATATTCCTTTCTTTAACGTTTCTTTTTCTTTGAGTATTTTTTTCAAATTTATCACCCAATACAATATATGCAATTTATTTAAATATAACATATTTCATTTCATTTAATTGACAATAAAATTAAATTAGGTTATAATTAATTTATATATTTATATTAATTATAATAATGTGAGGTGTATATAATGTCAAACGATGAATTTGATAAAAAAACTAAAGAAATAGAAGACAATTTTAAGGTTATTGAAGCTTACAATAAAATATATGAACAAATGAAAAAAATGGGACAAGTAATTGAAAAAAATGAGGTGAAGAAATAATGGATACAGCAAAAGATATTGAAAAATACACAACTGATACACAATCACTTATAGACTCAATTGGTGATATTAGCAATGGTAGTGTTCATGACATTATAGATAAATACGACCAAATAAGTAAAGATTGGAATAGCTTTTTAGATGATCAAGGTGCAAAATATGGCTTAACTTTTGATCCAAAACAAACTGATCAAGAAAAGATTGATATGATATCAGAAAGATCTTTCTATGATGAGAAACAAGATAAAGGATTTTTAAGCAGTTTACAACAACAAATTAAAGAAAATGAAAGTGATAAAGAAAATCTTACAAGACAAGCTCAAGATCTATTAGACACACAAAAGCAACTTGTAGAAAAAAATAATTTGCTTATTGAAGATTTAAAAAAACAGTTGGCTCAAGAATTACAAGAAAATAATGAACTACAAAATCAAATTGATAGTATGCAAGCTGAGAAAGATAAAAAACAACAATTAAAGGACAAATGTGAAAATTTAGACTCAGCACTTGACTTTAAAATTAATCAAAAAAAAGCTGAACTTTCTGCAATAGAAAACGAGCTTTCAAAGTTAAATCCAAAAGATCCTGAATATCAAGCTAAAAGCGATGAAAAAAGCAAACTTGAATCTGAATTAAATGGTTTATATGATCAAAGATCTAATAACAAAAAAGATTTAGCAGATTATGATGCGGATATAAAATCATTAGATGCTGACATTACAAGTTCAACTGCTAAGCATACTGCTAAAGACAATGAATTAAATGGACCAGATGGAAAAAATGATAAGATCAACTCTTTAGAAAATAAAAACAAAGATTTATCAAAACATTTAGAAGAAAATAGAAGAGATTTCGAAGCCAAGGGAATAGCAGTAAATGCTCCTTTAACTGAACAAGAAAAAGCTCAACAACAGCAACAACAAACGCAACAAAGTCCACAAAACCAAACTCAACAAAGCCAATCGCAAGATCAACAAACTCAAAAATCACAAGGAAAAGCAGTGGCCGGTACTGTTCCAGCTCAATCTCAACAAGCAGAGGCAAAAACAGCATTAACTGAAACAACTGATAAAGAAAGAGCAAAAAGAATGTGTCAAGAGTTTAGAGAAGCTAAAACTACTGATGAACGCAGAAAAGTAATCGATGGATACGGTTACACAGATATAGTTGCAATGTCAAAATACTTGAACATATTTGACAGAAAAAGAATGTTTAATACAATAAGAGAAGAAATAGATAGCATTGATATTCCAGATAAAGCTGATTTTGATGCTAATATGGCAGAAATATTAAAGAATTCTAATTCTAAAGCCCTACAAAGCTTAGATTGTTATGGTCTTTTATTTGCGAATAATACCGCAAGAGATTTTAAATCTATGTCAACTGAAGAACTTAGAAATATTCAAAAAGTTTTTGACGAAGTAAATAAAAGCAGAAATTTAATAGGAAAAGAGAATCCAGAATTATTAGAGTACTTTGATAAAAACTTTGCTCAGTTTGCTAAAACTGGTTCACTTATGGAAAAAGTAAAAACAGGCAGAATAAAAGGTTTTTTTGCAGATATGTTTAACGGAAAACAAAAAGCTATAAGAGATAAGCTAACTGGTTCGATGAGAGATTATACTCAAGGAATACAAAATGAAAAGATTAATAAGGCAAAATATGAAAATTCTATACGTGTAGCTTTAGGACAAGAAGTTATTGAGGTCCCTACAGCTCCATCAAAGAAAGATAGAGTTTCTCCAGATAAAGATTCTTTAATAACAAAACTTGATAAGCAAAGTGCTACATATGAAAAAACTGATCGTTAATAAATATAAAAAAATGAAGTATACATTTTTTGTATACTTCATTTTTTTATATATTCTTATCCAATTATTTGATTCCTAAACCCAACTTTTGTTTCATTATTTCATACTTTTTCTTTGCCATAGGTCTTACAACCTCTATTCCATCATTTAAAATTTCTTCTAATTTATCTGATTTCAATAACTCATTATACTTCTCTTGTATAGTAGAAACTTTTTCAACAACTAAATTTGCAACTTCTTTTTTAAATTCTCCATAATTTGAGTCTTTAAATTTTTCTTCTACCTCTTGTATATTAAGCCCACTAAGTGAAGCATATATATTGATAAGATTTGATATTCCCGGCTTATCTTCTACATCAAATTTTATATAATTGTCAGAGTCAGTAGTAGCAGACATTATTTTTTTTCTTATTATGTCTAAATCATCAAGTAGATATATAACGCCCTTTTTACTTTCACTTGATTTACTCATTTTTTTTGTTGGGTCTTGAAGATCCATTATTTTTGTTCCCTCTTTTGTTATTAAAGGTTCTGGTAATTTAAATGTATCTCCATACTTTTTATTAAATCTATCTGCTAAATCCCTTGCAAGTTCAACGTGCTGCTTTTGATCTATTCCAACTGGAACATAATCTACATCATAAGCTAATATATCTGCTGCCATAAGTACAGGATATGTAAGAAGTCCTGATGTAAAACTTTGATTTTTTCTACTCTTATCTTTAAATTGAGTCATTCTTGAAAGCTCACCATAATAAGTATTACATTCTAGCATCCATGATATATTACAATGATATTCATTATCTGATTGTATAAATATCTTATTCTTTTTTGGATCTATTCCACAAGCAAGATATAGATTTAATAATTTCTTTATATTATTTCTTAGTTCCTCTGGTTCTTTAGGTATAGTTATAGCATGTAAATCTGCTATAAATATATAAGAATCATATTCTTCTTGATATTTTGATACTTGACGAATTGCACCTATATAATTTCCTAGTGTTATTTCACCTGTTGGTTGCAATCCAGTTAAAATTCTTTTCATTTTATTTCCCCCATTTAGTACTATTACTTATTGCAAATTTGATTTCTTTTTTCTTTTAGCATTTCAATTTGTTCATAAAATCCACTATCATCCCAATCTGAGAAAGTATAATCCTTGTCATTATTTTCTCTAAGTTTTTTAATCTGTTCAATAGTATAATATTTTACTTCATCTAATTCTTCTTTTTGTATATTGAATTCCTCTTCTTTAAAATCTACAAAAAAGATATAATTATAAGCAAAATATTTATTATTGACGACATTACTTTTCCATATATCGATCTTGTTTTCATCACAAACATTCACATCTATACCAAGTTCTTCTTTAACTTCTCGTTTTATAGCTTCATCTGGAGTTTCATATGCATCAACTGCTCCTCCAGTTTTTACCCACTTTCCTGGATTCCTTCTTTTAGTTAAAGCTCTCTTTTGCAATAATATTTCACCATTCTTATTCATTATCCAACATGATACACTCCTTCGCCACAGCCCTTTTGCACATGCTGTCCATCTTTCTTCTATTTGACCAGTTAAAACATTGTTTTCATCCACTATTTCAACAAGTTCCATAAAAGGTCACCTCCAAAATTAAACTTTTTTTGCTATTACAAGTATATTAGATTTCTCTTCTAAAAGACCATTTGTAGTAACTAGTGTTATAAATTCATCATTATAATTAAAGTCATTATATTCTTTGTTTAGCATTGTATTTTGAGTTATATATTCCTTAAATCTTAAAAATTCTTCTTCATTTGTTACATCTTCACACTTTAAAAATTCTTCATATTTCTTATCATCACAAGAAATTAATGCAAAAACTTCATAATTGTACTCATTTTCAGCATCTATAAATTTTATATTTTTATGATTTTTCATATATTCTTCATTTCTATAATTTATAAGTTCACTAAACATAACGTAATTATTATTATTTACCCCATGTATTGTCATATTCTTACTAGGCATAAGAAAACTATAAGCACTATCTACATATATTGAGCCATTTCCTGATACATTTTTCTTATAGTCATGTGTTTTATAATATTCATTATTTTCACTTTGTAATACAGGATAATTTATGTTAGTTCCATCAACTCTTATCCAACCAACTATATCAGAATTTTCATTCTTTAAATTAATTAGCCTTTGTACATTTTCAGATACTAATTCATTTTTATTTTCATCATAAATTTCAACGTTTTCCAAAGCTTTACTTACTTGACTTGCCGTATATATATTGTAGATATATTTACCTATAAAAGATATCACTACTACTACTCCAATAATAACTAAAATAAAAGTTATTCTTTTTATCTTCTCTACTATTGTCATATCTTCTAGCCCCTTAACTTCCTTTTCTACCTTCTTTGATTTATTATTGTTTTTCATAATTTCACCTTAACACATATTTTACACCTTTTTATAGCATTTTACAATATTTTAAACATCTATTTAATCTAAAAAATGAGTAAAACAAACTTGCTTTACTCATTTTTAAATTATTCTTGGAATATAGCCTCAAATTCTTCAGCTCCAATTTTTTCTTTTTCAATTAAAATCGCAGCTACTTTATGTAATTTATCTATATTATCTTTTAATACCTTTTCAGCATAATTATAAGCACGCATAACAATATCTCTTACTTCTTCATCTATTTCTGCAGCTATTTTCTCACTATAATTTCTTTGATTATTTATATCTCTTCCTAAAAACACTTCATCATCTTGACCTGAAGAGCCAAAAGTAATTGGTCCTAGTTTATCAGACATACCATATTTCATTACCATATTTCTTGCTATTTTAGTAGCTCTATCAATATCACTAGATGCGCCTGTACTAATATCATTTAAAACTAGTTGTTCTGCAACTCTTCCACCAAGTAAAGATACAATGTGTTCTTTCATTTCTGATTTAGAACGATAACTCTTGTCTTCATTTGGTTTATACATTGTATATCCTCCGGCCATTCCACGTGGTACGATTGATATTTGATGTACAGTATCATGTGTTGGTAAAAATCTTGATACAACTGCATGACCTGCCTCATGATATGCAGTTAATTTTCTTTCTTTTTCACTTATAACTTTACTCTTCTTTTCAGGGCCCATCATTACTTTTACCATTGCTTCTTCTACGTCATTCATTGTAACTGTCTTCTTATTTTTTCTTGCCGCAAGAAGGGCCGCTTCATTTATCATATTTTCTAGATCTGCTCCTGAAAATCCTGCTGTATTTTTGGCTATAACTTTAAAGTCTATTCCTTTTGCAAAAGGTTTCCCCTTACTATGTAGTTTTAAAATTTCTTCTCTTGCTGCTATATCTGGTTCACCAACAACAATTTGTCTATCAAAACGGCCTGGTCTCAAAAGTGCAGGGTCCAGTATATCAGGTCTGTTAGTAGCAGCCATAACAATTATACTCTCATGTGTAGCAAATCCATCCATTTCTACAAGTAATTGATTTAGTGTTTGCTCTCTTTCATCATGTCCTCCACCAAGTCCTGCGCCTCTATGGCGACCTACAGCATCTATTTCATCGATAAATACTATACAAGGTGAATTTGCCTTAGCATCCTCAAAAAGATTTCTTACACGTGAAGCTCCAACACCAACAAACATTTCTACAAAGTCAGAACCACTTATAGAAAAGAATGGCACATTTGCTTCGCCAGCCACTGCTTTTGCAAGCAAAGTTTTACCCATACCAGGTCCTCCAACAAGTAGCACACCTTTTGGAATTCTTGCTCCCATATCTTGATATTTTTTAGGATTTTTCAAAAATTCTACTATTTCTTCTAATTCTTCTTTTTCTTCTTTTAATCCAGCTACATTGTCAAAAGTTATCTTCTCCTTAGAATTCTTATCATATATTTTTGCCTTACTTTTTCCAAAGCTCATAGCCTTATTATTTCCATCATTAGTCTTTCTTAGCATAAATAAGAAAATAAGTAAAGTGCCCACTAAAAGTAAAATATTTGGTATAAGCGGAGCTATAGTTTCCATGAATGTTTCTCCGTCAACTTTAAGCTCAAATTCCCCTTTTGCCACCCTGTCTTCAACAAATTCAATAAATGCATTTACTGAAGGTATTTTTACTTCTCTTACTACAGACTCATCATCTTTTAATTTTACACTTGCAGTATATCTACTATTATCAAGTGTTATTGATGTAACTTTGCCATCCTCTATTTTCTGTATAAGTTCTGTATATGTCATATCTTTAGTAATATTTGAACTTAACATTGATATAAAATACATTGCTACTGCAATAATTAATACATATGTAAGTACTGTTCTTAATAATCCTTTTTTACTCATAATTTACCCCTAACTTAATTTTTTTATAATTGCGATATCCTTTTTTAGAATATCTATTTCAAATCTTTTCCCCAATATAAAACTTTTTCCTTTTATATTAGACTCTAAAATTTTATTTATGCTCTGAACATGCACATATGAAACATTATCTAAATTTCCCATTAAGCGATAAATGATTTCTCTTATGCATCTTATTATTATAGCCTCATGTTCTTTCAAAATGCCATTATAATTAAATATTATACTCTCTATATTATCTTCTATTATAGCACTATTTATTATATTATTAGTGTATTGCGACAAAAATTCTTCTTCTTTTATCAAAATTTCTCTTGTTTTCAATACGCTATTACAAAAACTCTCACCTAGATTTTCTTTTAATATCGGAATAATATTATTCCTTATCTTATTTCTTGTATATATACTCTCAAAATTTGTTTTATCTATTCTAGGTTCTAGATTATTTTCTTTACAATAATCATTTATTTCACTCTTTTTTATATCCAAAAGTGGCCTTATAATTTCTTCATTTTTATATGAAATTCCTGTAAGTCCTTTAATTCCTGTGCCTCTTGATAAATTTATTAATATAGTTTCAATAACATCATCACTATTATGTGCGACAGCAATTTTATTTGCTCCTTCTTCTTGCATGACCTTTTTAAAGAATTCATACCTTACATTTCTGCCACAAAGTTCTTCTGACTGTTTATTTGCTTTTGCCATTTTTGGAACATCTACTGCCAAGTATTTGAATTTAATATTTAAATTATTACAAACATTTTTAACAAATTCAGCTTCTTCACTGGCCTCTTTCCTTATACAATGATTTACATTTGCTACGATCATTGTATAATTAATTTTGTTAAATTTACTTAACTGTTCTTTTAATTTATATAAAATATTTAACATACATATAGAATCTGGTCCACCTGACACTCCTAAAACTATTTTATCTCCATCTTGTATTAAATCATTTTTTATGATAGTATCATAAACCTTATCTTCTATTGTAATTTTTTTTAAATCTCTACTATTTTTAATCATTAATATCTGGTCCCCTATATAAATTTGCAAACTTAGTATATTCTGGTATCCAAGCAAGTTCTACTGTACCTGTAGATCCACTTCTGTTTTTAGCAATTATTACTTCTGCAACATTTTTCTTTTCAGTATTTGCATCATAATAATCTTCCCTATGTAAAAACATTACAATATCTGCATCCTGCTCTATAGAACCTGATTCACGAAGATCTGATAACATCGGTCTATGATCCGTTCTTGATTCAGTAGCACGACTAAGCTGTGACAATGCAATTACTGGAATATTTAACTCTTTGGCAAGTATTTTCAAAGATCTACTAATCTCAGAAACTTCTTGTTGACGAGATGAACTTTTATTTTTAGATTCCATAAGTTGCAAATAGTCTATGATTACAAGTCCTATATTTTTTTCAAGTTTTGCTTTTCTGCATTTAGCTCTAAGCTCTGCAGATGTAAGTCCTGGAGTATCGTCTATATATATAGGCATATCTGAAAGTCTTCCACTCGCCTCTCCAAGTTTTAACCAGTCTTCACTCTCTAGTGTAGCATTTTTTACTTTTGTACTGTCAACTTCACTTTCTGCACAAAGTATTCTCTTTGTTACCTCTTCTTTAGACATTTCAAGGTTAAATATCATAACAGGAGTTTTTTGATGTCTTGCTACATAACTTGCAATATTAAGTACAAAAGCACTTTTTCCCATTGCAGGACGTGCTGCAACTATTAAAAGTGCAGATTTGTTAAGTCCTGAAGTTTTAGCATCTAAATCTATAAATCCAGATTCAAGCCCTGATATTGATTGCCCACTCTTACTTATTTCCTCAATTTCATCAAAAACATTTATAAGAATTTCTCTTATTGAGGCATAACCTCTCGAATTTCTTTCTTGTACAACGTCAAAAATCCTTTTTTCTGCCTGTTCTACAAGTGCATCAACGTCCTCAGTTCCAGAATAACTATTCCTTATTATTTCATTAGCTGTTTTTATTAAGTTTCTTATGACAGACTTTTCTTCAACTATTTTGATGTAGTTTTCTACATTTGAAACAGCAGGAACATTATCAACTAAACTTGCAATATAAGAAATTCCGCCAACTTTATCTAAAGTTCCCCTAAGAGTCAATTGATCTTTTAGTGTTATCATATCTATGCTTTTCCCAATACTATAAAGTTCTAACATAGCTGCATATATTTCCTTATTGTCTTCCCTATAAAAATCTTCTGACTTTAGGACTTCAATTGAAGCAATGACAGCATCCTTATCAACAAGCATAGCACCAAGTACTGCTTGTTCTGCTAAAATATCATTTGGTTGTGCTTTAGAAATAACATCACTTTCCAAATTAAATCACCTACAATCCAATTACTACTAATTTTAATTTTGCTATAATTCCTTCATACAATTTTATATCAACACTATATGAGCCCACTTGTTTTATTGGATTTTTTATGATTACTTTCTTTTTATCTATTTCTACTCCAATTTTCTCACATACAGCATCTGCTATATCTTTTTCGGTAACACTACCGAAAAGCTTTCCACCTTCACCAAGTTTATGTCTAAATTCTATGTATGATTTTTCTATTTTTTCTTTCTTTGCGTTTGCATCTTTTATTTCTTCTTGTTTTTTATATTTTATTGCATCTGTTTTTCCCTTGGCCTCATTTACAGATTTATTATCAGCAAGTACTGCAATTTTTTTTGGAAGTAAGAAATTTCTTGCATATCCTTCTGATACTTCTATTATCTGTAATTTTTTTCCAAGTCCTTTTACATCTTGATTTAATACTACCTTCATATTAACTACCTCCAAATTAATAAAATCTACTCTCCAAAATATTCATTTATTGAATCTAATAATTTTTCTTTAGCTTCCTCAATACTAACACCAGCGATCTGAGCTCCAGCAAAGGTTAAATGACCTCCACCACCTATTTTTTCTAATATAGATTGCACATTTATATCTCCCATAGATCTTCCTGAAATCATTATTATATTTTCTACTCTACACAAAACAAATGATGCAATTATACCAGAAATAGAAAGCAATTCGTCCGCTGCTTGGGCTGCTATTATAGGCATTTCTTTATATTCTTCCTCCGTAGTAGAAACTGCAATCTTTCCTTTTATGATTTCTGCATTTTTTACTATATCTACTTTAGCAATATATGTTTCAAAGTCACTTTGGAAAATTTGTTTAACATCAGTTAGGTCTATTCCAAATTTTTTTAAATATGCTGCCACTTCAAAAGTTCTAACGCCAGTTTTAAACATAAAGTTTTTTGTATCTACTACAATACCTGCATATATTACTTCTGCCTCTTCTGGCAAAAGTTTTATATCGTTTAGGTACATTAGTATTTCAGTTACAAGTTCGGAAGTAGATGATGCATATATCTCATGATATGTTAAAAAAGCATTTTCAATAAATTCAGTTCCTCTTCTATGATGATCAATAATAATTACCTTTTCAAATTCATCTAAAATGTCAGAATATGATAAGTAAGATTTTTTGTGTGTATCTACTACAAATAAAACACTGTTTTGTGAGTTTATTTTCTTTATGTCCTCTTTAGTTACAAAAACATCATCATAGTTGCCTGTTTCTTTTACCTTTTGTATTACTGTTTTTGTACTTGAATTACACTTTGTATCTACAACTATATATACACTTTTATTAAAATGTTTAGCAATTTTAGCTATACCTACTGCTGCACCTATACAATCTATATCTGTATTTTTATGTCCTACAATATAAACGCTATCACATTTTTCAATAGTTTCTTTAACCGCTTGAGATATTGTTCTTGCTCTTACCTTACTTGTTTTTTCAATTCCTATATTAGTTCCACCATAAAAATCAAATTTCTTATCTCTTTTTATAACTGTTTGATCTCCACCTCTACCAAGAGCTATATCAAGTGCAGAAGATGCAGACTTATATCGCTCGTCTAAAGTAGACTCAATATATGACATTCCAATAGAAATAGTGACAACGAGCTTAGATTCCTGAGTGACTTTTTTTACTTCTTCTAGTATCAAAAAAGAATCCTCTTCCATCTTTTTTACATATTGTCTCTCTACAAATATAACATATTTATCTTTGTCTATCTTAGTTATTATCCCTTTATTTTCTGAAATAAAATCAGCAAGTACTTTAGTGATCTTAGAAGCTATTTCTGCCTTTTTTACTTCGTCTAATCCCTGCATAGTCTCATCATAGTTATCAAGCGATATTATTCCAACAGCAATTTTAGTATCTTCTAAGATATTTTTTAATTTATCTTCTTCAGTTTTATCTATATAAGTAATAAGCATAGTATCCTGAGCTAAAAATTTCACTTTATTTCCTATGGCTAAATATTTATCGCCATTACCTATATCTACTGTAATATCTTTGCTATCTTTTTGTTTTTCTATTGCAAGAGCTGTATCTATAATTATTTCTTTTGGAATCAGATGAGAGGCCATATTATTCTGCCATACCACATCTGTTGGAAGAGCCACTATAGCCATAGGTAAATTTACAAGATCCAAACTAGTTTTTAATCCTAGATTTATTGATTCTGAAAGTTCATTTATTCTATTCTTTCTTTCCTTAAATTCCTTTATGCACATATATATGCATACAATGGTAGTTACAAAAACTATTGATATTCCAACAAAAAATGTAATCCTATTTATACAGGCAATGACACTTGATATAAGTATTATTGCACACATGTAAATTATTTGTACGGAAAATACATTAAGTTTTATATTTTTTATTCCTTTACTCACTTTTATCTCCTTAAAAATAAGTCTATTTACGCCACTATATTTTACTATTTTTTTTACGTTTTGTCAAGAAATATAAAGCTGCAAAAAAGCAAGCAAAGATTGTATCTTTACTTGCAAATAAGCTATTTGGGATTTACATGAATATTAATATCTATTATACTCTTAAATTTTTCATACAGCTTTTTTTCAATTTTATCAATATATTCATGAACCTCACTTAAAGATTTTTCTTTATCCATTGATATTTCTATAATTGCCAAATACTTGTCTCCTACTGGACTTATATAGAATTTATCAATAGATTTTGTTTCCTTAAAATTTTGAACTTCTCTTTTTGCCTCATCTATAAAATTACTCTGAGTGTCAATTAATACTAAACACGCTGGATATATTATCTTTATTGCAACTATTACTATCCATATAGATATTAGTATTCCTATTATGCCATCAACAAAATAAAATCCAAATTTGCTACATATTATTCCAATTAATACTCCAAATGTAACAAACATATCATTTCTATGATCTTCCATATTACATCTTATTAATATACTGTCAGTCTTCTTATATTGTGATTTTGAGTATATCATTAAGGAAAACTTTACCAAAATAGTAACTACACAAACCAATATTAAAAATATTGAAACATTAACCGTACTATTTGACATCATGCTTAATATAGCATTTTTAATCATTGTAATGGAAGCAATTATCATTGAAATTCCTACTAGTGCTGCAAAAATATATTCTGCCTTTCCATGGCCATATGGATGTTCCTTATCTCCTGGTTTTGACGCCACTTTAATTCCTATAATTGAAACTAAAGACGCTACTATATCCCCTGCACTATTAACAGCATCAGCTATAAGAGATTGACTAGAGCTTATTAGGCCAAATATCATTTTTATAACAAGAAGTAAAAGATTAAACGAAAAACTAATGGCGCTAACTTTTTTAACATTTTTTACTTTTTCTTCGGTCAAAGTTTTCCCTCCTTTATAAAGTTAAGTATAATTTATTATATTACTAATTATAATACATTAGTTACTTTTTTATATATAAAATACTTTTATTATATGAGAAAATAGAAAATCAGCGAAATATGCTAATTTTCTATTTAATTATTTAATTATTAAT
>HF996728.1:21526-28531 GCA_000433335.1 Clostridium sp. CAG:1219
GCATTTGTGAGTATTTTTCAAGTTTTTCTCTTTCAGCATTTACTAGTTTTTCTGGTGCTTTTGATATAAAATTTTCATTATTAAGCATTCCTTCTGATCTTTTTACTTCTTTCATTAAATTTTCTTTTTCTTTTTGAAGTTTTGCGATCTCTTCTTTTTTATCAATACAAGAAGATAAGTCTAAAAATACATTTATTTTATCTAAATGTAATGTATAATAGCCCTTTAAACTTTCATCTATATTTTCAGCAATAGTCATTTTTCCTACTAAAGCTAATTTACAAATAAAGTTTTGACAATTTTCAAAATCTTTTCTTAAAAGTTCATCTTCAAAATTTGCTACCAAATCAATTTTTTTAGAGTTTACAATATTCATTTCTGATCTTACATTTCTAATTGATTTAATTAACTCTCTAATTTTTTCTACATTTTCTTTTTCTTTTTCATATTTATAAAGTGGTTGTGGAATTAATGCATTTATTAACATACCATCTTCATGTTTTAAATTTTCATAAATTTCCTCTGTAACATATGGCATATATGGATGAAGGAGTGTAATTGCAGCTTTTAATGTATAATTTAGAGTCCAGATTGCACTACTATGTGACTCTGAAGTTTCATCATAGAGTCTAGGCTTTACCATTTCAATATACCAGTCGCAGAAATCCTGCCATATGAAAGTATATAAGTTTTCAAGAGCCACGCCAACATCGTGATTTTCAATATTTTTTGTCACATTCTCAACTATCTCAGATAATTTAGTTAATATCCACTTGTCTTCTACCATAAACTTATTTGGCTCTTCTAATTCTTCAACCTTTTCAACATAAGAATTTACAAATCTAGCAGCATTCCAAAGTTTATTTGAGAAATTTCTTGCAGCTTCTAATTTTTCTTCTGAAAATCTTAAATCATTTCCTGCAGATATACCTAAAACTAGAGAAAATCTTAGAGCGTCTGCTCCATATTTTTCTATAACTTCGAGTGGATCTATTCCGTTTCCTAAAGATTTAGACATCTTTCTTCCTTGAGAATCTCTTACAAGCCCATGAATATAAACATTTTCAAATGGTATTTTTCCAGTATAAGCAATTCCAGAAAATATCATCTTACTAACCCAAAATGGTATAATATCATATCCTGTTACAAGTGTTGTAGTTGGATAAAAATATTTAAAATCTTCCGTTTCGTCAGGCCATCCAAATACTGAAAATGGCCAAAGTGCAGAACTAAACCAAGTATCTAATGTATCCTCGTCTTGGATTAATCTACCTCCACATTCGCATTTTTCTATTTTTGTTTCTGACACTAAAAGTTTTCCACATTTTTCACATGTATAAGCTGGTATTCTGTGTCCCCACCAAAGTTGACGAGATATGCACCAATCTTCAATATTCTCCATCCAATTAAAGAATTGTTTTTCAAACCTTTTTGGTACAAACTTTATTTTACCACTCTTTACAGCGTCTATTGCAGGACGTGCCATATCTTCCATCTTTACAAACCATTGATTTGAATAATATGGCTCTATTGAACTATGACATCTATAACAAGTTCCAACGTTATGAGTGTATTTTTCTTCCTTTACTAAATAGCCCTCTTCTTTTAGTCTTGCTACAATATTTTTTCTAGCTTCAAATCTATCTTGTCCCTCATATTCGCCACCATTTTCATTTATAGTAGCATCTTCATTTAATATATTTATAATTTCTAAATTATGTCTTTTTCCTACCTCATAGTCATTCTTATCATGGGCAGGAGTAATTTTAACTACCCCGGTTCCAAATTCCATTTCTACATATCTATCTGCTACAATTTCAATATATTTACCTACTATAGGCAAATATACTCTCTTACCAACTAAGTCTTTATATCTATCATCTTTAGGATTTACCGCAACAGCTGTATCTCCAAGCATAGTTTCAGGGCGTGTTGTGGCTACTACTAAATATTTATCACTATTTTCTATAGGATATTTTATATGCCAAAGATATGAATCTTGCTCTTCATATTCTACTTCCATATCTGCTATTGCTGTTTTGCAATTAGGGCACCAGTTAATGAGTCTTTTTCCTTTATAAATTAACCCTTTATCGTATAGTTCTTTAAAAACATGTAAAACTGCCTTACTACAACCATCGTCTAATGTAAATCTTTCTCTTTTCCAATCACAAGAACTCCCTATTTTTCTTAATTGCTTCGTAATTTCACTACCATATTTTTCTTTCCATTCCCATGCTTCCTTTAAAAATCCATCTCTTCCTAAACTTTGTTTTGTTTTTCCTTCTTCTGCAATTTTCTTTACGACTTTTACTTCTGTTGCTATACTTGCATGATCAGTTCCAGGAACCCATAATGTAGGAACTCCTTTTAATCTATTATAACGTATGAATATATCTTGAAGCGTATTATCAAGTGCGTGCCCCATATGAAGTTTTCCTGTTATATTTGGTGGTGGCATTACAACTACAAAAGGCTTTTTGTTCGCATCCTTTTTACACTCAAAAGCTCCGCTCTTTTCCCATTTTTCATATATTTTTTCTTCTTTATCATTAAAATTAAACTTACTATCCATACTAATCCTCCTCAATTAATTCATATACTTTAACATATAAATAATATACATAGCACCTATTACAATCACTGAACCAACTATTTTGCAGACTCGTACTACAGAATTTTCATTTTTATTCTTATTATACTTTCTAACTATCGCTCTGGCCTCAAATACTAAAAAGATTCCAAACACTACTGCTATTAATGCTGCGATTATTTCTACATTTTTTAATACCATATTATCACCTACAAAAAAGCCACTCATCCTTAAAACACTTAAGGACGAATGGCTTAAATTCGCGGTACCACCTTAATTCACACAAAACGTGCACACTTAATTAATAGATTAACCCACTACATAAGGAACATGACTACACACAAAAAGCTTCACCATGTCAACTAGAAAGCTACCTTCAAATATAACACATCTTAGAAAATCTTACAGCTTATAAATTTTCCTCTCTTAAAGCTGTCATATTTTACTCCTCTTTCATCAAACGTTTTTAATATTTTTTATAAAGTATATCATAATTTAAATTGCATTTCAAGTAAAAAATATGTACTTTTAAAAAACAAGCGCCAATTTTAATTGACGCTTGTAAATATTCGTTATTCACTTTTGTGCTTATGCTCTTCCACTTTTTTTCTGTTCCTTCCTATTACGATAAATGTAATAATGAAGTATATTACGGATGCAACCACATCCACAATAAAGAGAACAAGTTTCCCATGCCTTAAAAAAGCACTTCCAAAGCCAAATATTACCCCGAGTATAAGTCCACCTATTACTTCATGTGGCATATGACCTACCTTTAAGTTAATTCCTTTGGCCAGCGATGACCAAAAAACTTGAAGGTTTTCAGATATAGGAGCTCCCTCCACATCTGAAGATGCGACAAGCAGTCTATGAACTGTATGTGACAATTCCTGTACTCTAAGTCTTATACCAAGAGCATCACGAATTATAAACATAGCCCAAAGAACTATTGCTATGACAATAGCACTTGCTAAAGTTTTTGTGTCTTCCGGCTTCGTACTATCAAAAACTAGTGGAAGCAGTTCATAACAGGCAATAATAACACCCGTTATTGCTGTAGTAGTATGTGTCGATGGGAAGTCTCCATCTGAGAATAACATCTTAAACTTGAAACGCCGTGTTGTACAAAAGTTTAAGAGAGTCTTAAAAGTTTGCGAAAAAATCCAAGCAGCTCCAAGCGAAACAAAAGAAAAAACAATAAAATTCATACTTTAAATCTCCTTTAGTATGTTAATTTTTTTAAATCTCATAAATTATACCACTTTTTACTAAAAAAGTCAAAAATGAGCCATTTTTAGGCCCATTTACATTTTAAAAAAGTCTATAGCATTTTTATATACTTTATCTGCAACATATTCTTCTGTCATACCTTTATAATCAGCTAGCTTCTTACATATAATCTTTAAATTTGATGAATCATTTACAGTTCCTCTAAGTGGGACAGGTGCAAGATAAGGACTATCTGTCTCTATTACTATTTGTTCTAAAGGAATCTGTAAGACATATTTTTTAAAACTTTCATTTCTTTTATAAGTTATATTTCCACCAAAAGCTACAAAGTACTTTTTATCAATTACAAGTCTTACCAAATCATCGCTTGGCTGAAAACAATGAAATAATGCTCCATATTTTGGTTCATGTTCTCTTAAGACATTATACGTATCTTCAGCTGCATCTCTAGAATGTATAATTATTGGCAATCCAAATTTATTTGCAAGTTCAATTTGATCTATAAATAACTTTTTTTGCTTCTCTTTATTATCTTTCACAAATGCGTAATCAAGTCCTATTTCGCCTATTCCAACAAGTCTGTTGAGTAATCCTTTTTCCATTGCTTCATGATATAGTTTTTCTATATCCCTCGCTGTAAAATTGTCAACGTCATGTGGATGAACTCCTATAGCGCAATAAATATAATCATATTTATTTGAAAGATTAATTGAATCTATTGAAGAAGATAAGTCATACCCTACATTTACTATAGCTTCAACTGAAGCTTTCCTACACTTATCTAGTATCTCTTCTTGATTCTTTAAAAATATCTCATCGTTATAATGTGCATGTGTATCAATATACTGCATTTATTATTTACTCCTTCTTATTACTAGCATTATCTTTTATTTTTGTAGGAAGTGTAACTATAACTTCTGTTCCTTTTCCCACTTCACTTTTTATATCTATAGTTCCGTCATTACCATCTACAATTTCTTTTACTATAGAAAGTCCAAGTCCAGTTCCCCCCATAGAACGAGAACGAGCTTTATCAACTCTATAGAACCTTTCAAATATTCTTTTTAAATCTTGTTCTGGTATTCCTATACCATTATCTACTACTTTAAAATATGCTCTTCCATTTATAGCACCAACATATATTTTTATAATTCCACCATCTTTTGTATATTTTATGCTGTTAGTTACAATGTTTATTATAACTTGCTCTATTGCATCTTTATCAGCATAAACATTTGGTGGAGGTATTAAAACTTCGCACTCTAACTTATGTTTTTTTTCTGAAGCTAAATACTTTAGTTTATCACATACGCTCAAAGCTAAAACATCAAGAGAAAACATCATTTTCTTAAAATTAATTCTTTTGTAGTCAAATCTTGATAGTTGCAACAAATCTGCAACTAGCCTATCCATTCTATTAGCCTCAGTATTTATTACTTTAGAGAATTTTTGTATTTCCGTCTCAGTAAGTCCACCATTTAATATTGTTTCAGAATATCCTTTTATTGATGTAAGTGGCGTTTTAAGCTCATGTGACACATTAGCAACAAACTCTTTTCTCATGTTATCAAGTCTCACATTTTCAGTTATATTTCTAACCATCATTATTACCCCCATTGGGCTTAATCTATCACTAAAAAATGGTACGAATACTATATTTAAATAGTTATCATTTACACTTGCTTTAACTTCTATTGACTTATAATTTGGAAGGTACATTATCTTATCAAATTCTAAATCTATCTTCAACTTTTTACATATTTTTGTAAAAGTATCATCATAATGTTCCAAATTAAGGAGTCTCATAGCAGATTTATTAATATGTATAACTTCTTCTGTTACTGAAAAAGCAACAACTCCATCTGCCATATGTTCTAGTATAATTTCAGTTTTACTTTGTTGACTATTTAAATCAAAATTATTTTTCTTTATAACTTCGATCATTGCTCTATATGAGGTTATTACGTCTTGAAATTCCGAAAATTTTGTATACTCCTTTAATTGTTTAGTATTTGGAATTTTACCATCTGCAACTACATTCATATTTTTTTCTAACTTTTTTAGTGGAAAAGAAATACTCTTTGAAAGAAGAGAAGAAATAATGAAATTAAAAATTAAAACTATAAATAGCAATGTAAGATTTTTAAGTTCAAAACATCTTTGTATTTCACCGATCCCACATAACGCAATTATAGTAGTTATATATGTTATAACTACCATAACTGTGCAAATAAGTACTATATAAAATCTAATTGATTTTTTCATAAACCTCACCAACTTATATCATTAGTTTGAAACAAAATATCCCATTCCTCTTTTGGTTTGAACATATTCTGGATCAGCAGGATTTTTTTCTATTTTTTCTCTTAATCTTCTTATAGTAACGTCTACTGTTCTAGCATCACCATAAAAATCATATCCCCATACAGAGCGAAGTATCTGTTCTCTTGTAAATACTTGATTTGGTTCACTTGAAAGAAGCTTTAAAAGTTCAAATTCTTTTATAGTAAGATCAATAACTTTTGAGCCAACTATTGCTATGTATCTTTCTGGATCTATAGTCATATCTTTTATTTTTATTTTATTTTTAGATGATTTTTTTTCTTCTTCCGTTTCTGGTAATACATGCTTTCTAAGATTAGCCTTAACACGAGCTATAACCTCACGGATACTAAAAGGCTTTGTCATATAATCATCTGCTCCAAGTTCAAGTCCTATTATTTTATCAACAACTTCTTCTTTAGCTGTAAGCATAATTATTGGACAAGTTAAATGTTTTCTAAGTTCTTTACAAACATTAAATCCATCTATTTTAGGAAGCATTAAATCAAGAAGTATTAAATCTGGTTTAGTTTCCAGTGCTCTTTGAATTGCTTCTTCACCATCATAAGCTACAATCGTAGAAAAACCTTCTTTAGATAAATTAAAATCTAATATATCAACTATTGGTTTTTCATCGTCAACAATTAAAATCTTCTTTTCATTCATATAAACACACCTCATAAATTCAAAAACGATTTTATCATATATATATTTTTTTTGCCATACTTTTTATAAAAAAATTTAATTTTTTTGTAACTTTTTTGTAACTTTAAATTCAAATAATTTACAAAAAAACAGTCAGGCCCTTAGTTTACTAAGCTAGCTTGACTTGTATTTACCAAATTTAAATAATCTTTTTG
>HF996729.1:0-9817 GCA_000433335.1 Clostridium sp. CAG:1219
GATATTAAAATAAGGTATATAATTATACTAAAATATAGTTATATACCTTTTGCACTAAGTGCAAAAGAAGTATATATTTAAAATAGAGTATTTAAAATATTTTAAATGCTTCTTTTTAAGTATATAAAAGAAAGGTGTGAGTACTTTTGGATGATTCTAACGCTATAAGAGCAATAACAATTGGTGCAGGACTTCTTATATCTATTACAACAATATCGCTTATACTTACATATTATAACGTTGCAAAAAATACTGCCCAAAGTATAGGAACAGGTACTAATATATCTCAAAACTATGATAGACATATAAGGGATATTTTGACAAAAAAAAATATTAAAGGTTCAGATGTTATAAATATATGTAATTATTTTGAAGAGGAAATTACTACCAAGAAAATTTATTTTGGGTATGGTAATAGTAGTCCAAAAACATCAGATATAATAAATAATGTGCTTCCAAACCAAGATTTTACTCTTGAAGTAACTTATGATAGTGATGGAAACATAACGAAAATGAGGGTTAGTAATAATAGTAATAAATAAAAAATAGGAGTGTTTAAATGGAAGATATAATTCAAAGAGTGTTTGCTGTTATATTTGTTGTACTCGTATTTTTTGCAATGCCACTTTATATGACATTTGAAAAAAAAGATGATATATCTTATGCGCTTGCAACAAAGATAACTTCAAATTTTGTTGATGAAGTTACGGCAAAGGGCTATTTGTCTGAAAGTATGTATAATGATTTTATATCTAAACTAGCTGTTACAGGGAACACATATGATATAAAACTTGAACATATAGCAAGAAAATATTCGCCGGTTATTAATCAATATGACAATGATGGAAATTTAACTGCTACTTTAGAGTATAAAGGAAATGAAAAGTTGGCATCAGAGGGTGAAGTAACTTACAGTATGTATGAAGAATTTTACACTGAAAAGCAGATATTAAGATATTTTAGTAACAATAGCGAAACCACGAAGATGAAATATAAAGATTCTGATAATAAAATAGTATATACAATGTCAGTTGGAGATGAGTTTGGAGTAATTGTAAAAAATACTAATACAACAATTGCTACTATGTTCTTTAATACTTTTACTTTTGGCGCAATGTCAGAAGAAAATCCACGTGTATACATAAATTATGGTGGTACAATTAAAAATGAAGAATATAGAGAATTTAATATAGTATAATAAAATTCAATTTAGAAGGAGGAAGTAAAAGGTATGTCCGAAATGTCTAATAAAGCATTAATTATAGCAGTTTCATTATTTATAACTATTTCAATTACTTCCTCTATTCTCCTTATAATGTCACATTTTAAGGATATATATGCAGAGGTTGAAAAGACAGATATAAATATTGGCAACAGATTTACTGAATTTGATAAGTATGACAATACTACGCTTACGGGACTTGATGTAAAAAATACAATAAAAAAATATCAAAATAACTCACTTGTAACTATTGATGGGGCTGTGAATAAGAAATCTACTATAAGTGAAAACTCTTATTCTTCTTTATACACATCAACTGTTACAATAAATGATAATACGGGAGAAGTAAAGATTACTATTAATAAAAAGTAAGATAAAAATTGCTAAATATTTAAAATATTTTTAGGAGGAAAGTATGGGAGATAATGCAGCTGAAGGCATTTTCATAGGTGTATATATTTTTATATTTGTTGTTGCTCTTAGTGCTACAATAACTTTGTTTACTATGATAAATAATTATGCAGAGCTCTCTTATGAGTACGGTAAACAAGTAGCAGACGATGCTTCACTAATTGAAAATGTACCAACAGAAACACATAGGGTTATAACAGGAAGTCAGCTTATATCATATATATGCAATTATACTTTAGAAGATGAGTATGCAACTAAAGGAAACAGTGGGTTAACAATTACATATAAAAATTCTAAAGGTGAAAAGATTACTTTTAATGGTGATAGTTATAAAACAATAATATCAAAAATTAATATTAATGGAAAATATACACTAAAATATATATCTAATAAAGAATTTGAAATACAAGAAATATAAGAAATTTAATAAGAAAGGGGAAAAAACTAGATGAAAGATAATTTAAGTATAGTAATTCTAATGATTATTTTTGTTATGTTGATAGTTTTCTTCCCTTTATACAACTATTTTGAAAGGCAAGATGATATGTCATATAATCTTGTTTTAAGAGAAACTACAACATTTGTTGATAAAGTTTTAAGTAATGGTTACATCAGTAATGATACATATCAAGAATTTTTAGACTCGTTAGCTAATACAGGAAATCTTTATGACGTTCAGCTAGAAGCACACAAAAGAATAATTACAAGTGATACTCAAAACAATGCTAAAGGATATAAAGACTATATCGAGCAATATGAGATTGATTATAATGACGATATATTGTCAATTTACCCAACAAAAAACAATGCAAATTTGACTAATAAACAAATAAAAGGTGGAATTTATACTTTAGAAATAGGAGATCAATTTTACGTTAAACTTAAAAACTCATCTACCACTATGGCAGGGGCAATATTTAATGCTATAATTAGTACATCAAGTACAGAAAGAATAGTTGTAAATTATGGTGGAATTGTAAAAAACAATTCTTGGAAAAAAGTAGATGCAAATTATTTTACAGATATATCAAAAATTAATACATATAAAATAACCTATCATGCAAATAGTCAAGGTGAATCTGGTGCGTACTATAATATTGGTGGAGAACGAAAGGATACCTTTGAATCAAGTGACTTTTTAGAAGGAACTAGCCAAAGAATAACACCCCCTCCAGCTACAAGAGTTGGTTACACTTTTATAGGGTATTCAGATAATGCAAACCATACATATTATTATGGAAATGAATATACTTTTAATTCTAATATTGACCTTTATGCTATGTGGAAAGAGAATAAGACAGATGGAAATTATGTAATGAATGGTAAATACTATGATACGTTAAGAGATGCATTTAGTAACGTGTCACAAAATGGAACGACTATTACGGTTAAGAAAAATGTTACGGGAGAAGCGAGTGCAACATTAAGTAACTACTACGTTACTCTTATTTTGAATAATAAGACAATCACTATGAAAGAAAGAAGTACAATAACTATTTCAAGTGGTACTTTGAATTTAGTTGGAAGTAAAGGCAAAATTACATCAAGCGGCAATACAATAAATCTAATAAATACAGGAAATCTAATTGTTGGTGGTAGCAAAATGGAGGTAGTATCTACTGGAGGTATTGCTATAAAAAATGGAGGAACTGGCACAGTTACTATTACTAATGCTACTGTTTCAGGTTATAATATAGGAATACAGAATAATAATAAAAAAGGAACAATTAAAATTACAGGGGCAAGTAAGGTTAGTTCAAACAATGCCTATAAGCAAACAATACAAGGAATTTTAGAATCTACCGCTGAAGCAATACAAATGACAAATGGAAAGTTGATATTAGGTGATAGTAAAATTCGTGGAAATCCAGAAATTGTCGGAAGTAAATTTGGTGTTTCTTTATGGAAAGGTACAAGTATGGAGTATATTTGCGGTATCGTAAAAAGTAATAATAATAATTATTCTACACCGATAACCCCTGAAAAAGGATATGAAGCAAGGAATCAAGTAACAATAAAATATTTACCTGGGAAAACTAGACCAAAGGTATCAAAAAATAATACATATAAATACATAAGTATAACTAAATAAAGGAGGTGTAAAAGTTGAAGATAACAGATTTTGCTTTGATATTTATTGGGATAACTTTACCAATAATTATAGTAGTATATGTAAATGTGTCATTTACAATAAAAGCAGAAGAACAAGAAATGTATTATAATAAACTTATAACTAGCGCTATTGAAGATGCAACAGCAGCTATGAAAGAAGTTGAAAATACAGATAAAACAATAGACTATGGTTATTCTGGAGAACAAGATAAAAAAGTTAGTATAAATCCTGAAATAGCAAAAAATACATTTTTTAATTCTCTATATAATAATTTTGGAATAAAAGGCAATGATGCAGCCGAAAAGTATCTTCAACTTTTCGTGCCTGCAATGGCCATTATAGACTATAATGGAGTTTATATATCTTCAATAGAAGAATATAACAAAGATGGTTCGACTGTAATAGAACATACGGTAAAACCAAAAAAGTATTATACGTATTCTTATTACATAGTAAAACAAAAAAATGATTATAGTATTGTAAGTGTTGATGACTATAAGAGTGGTACAAAACATTCATTACATACAATAGAATTTACAATGGATGACTATGTAACACATAGGGGAGGCTTATATGATGCATCTGGAGAAAATATTACTGAAGAACTACCAGTAAAATCTTTTTATTTAGCAGATACAAGTTCTGGTACATATGTTGATAAAAATGGTAATATGAATGATAGTACAAGTGATAAAAATAACGTGGACTTATTTGATGGAAAATCAACAACATCAAAAATAGATATAGATAATGTTGTAGATCACTTAAAGAAAGTAAAAGATGAAGTTATAATAAAAACTATAACAGATGAAGTTGCGTATGCTGTAAACCAAAATAATTTTTATGCATCACAAGCGGGCATAACATATGACTTTGTTTTTCCAACAATTGAACAAGAAGAGATGAAGTCTTATATTAATGATGTTGGTATATTCGCATTTATGCAAGGACTTTCAATTGGAAATAAATACTTAAACTCTAAAGCATACAGTGTATCAAGACTAGAACTTACTACAAAATATTATTTAACATTAGCAAAAGATCCTAAGTCAGAAAGAAATCTATATCATGCGACAACAAATTGTCAAAAATATACTGATCAAATACATACTAATATAATTCCAGAATATTTAACGACGAAGCAACAAGCAGCTTCTGTTATTGGAATACATAAAAAGAATAGCTCTAATAGTGATACTGAAGAAGTAAAGGGATTTTATCCATGTCCTGTATGTAATCCATAGTTTCTAGGAGGTAGTGATGGAAAATAATAAAGAAGACTTAAACAACCAAAATAAAAAAAATGAATTACCAAAAGATACTATTATTCCAGCATATATGAAAAAAGATAAAGTGGAAAATGTGGAAAAAGATAATTCAAGCTTAAAGAAAAGTGCAAAAAAAGTTAAAAATAAAATAGACAAATCCAAAACAAAAAAAATAATAGTTCTTATAGTATTAGCGGTGCTCGCTATTGCTATGGTATTTGGTATATTTTATGGAGGATATATTTTATTTAGAAAAATAAAATATTCTAAATATGATGAATATCAAAAACAGATGGAAATATATGCACTTTCTTCTATGTATAATAATGGAAAAGTTACAAGTTATGAAAGATGTACAAAATCTGAGGCAATTAAACTTATTATTTCTTCTATAACAAATGAAATAGAAATATATGATAGTGAATATAATGGAGAAGAAGATTACAAAGAAAAATACGAAAATAAAGGCTGGGTTGAGTATGCATATGAAAATGAAATAATAACAGAAGATGATATAAATGAAAAAAATGCAAACTCAACAGTCACATTTATTGAATTTGCTAAGTATTATGCAAATGCTAGGGTAAAACTTTTAGGTGAAAGTCTAAAAACCGATGAAGAGTTAAAATTCAAGGACATAAAAGGACTTAAAGCAGAAGAGGTTTCAGTTTTATCTGACCTTGTAAGAAATGGTGTAATAGAAAATTCAAATAAAAAAATAAAACCTAATCGTAAACTTGCTAAAGGTGAAGTAAATATGTATATGACAAAAATAATAAAACAATACAATTTATTAATACCAAATGGCAAAAAATTCAATATTAATAAAGAAAAAGAACCAAGTAATGCTAGTGAGTATCCATATATACTAACAGATGTTTCAAAAGATATATATGAAAAAAGTTTTATTGTAAAATCTGAAGAAACATTTGAAAATCCAGTTAAAGTATTTTCTTATCAAAGAGTATGTATGTCACAACTTATGGAATCTGTTAAAACATACTATGATTATATTTTAAATATAGATTATAATACTATAGATAAAGATAATATGATGGAAGTTTTAGGAGAAGAATCTTTATTTAATATATCAGAAGCTCAAATAAATAGATATATAACTTATGTAAAAGCAAATAAAATAAATATAACAGGTAGTGCTACTCCACAAATGCCAATAGTTTACTATGATGGAAGTATTTATAGAGTAAGAGTTAAAATAGACTTTAAAGTAGAATCTTCTGATACTAAAGATAATTTATTATTTATGGATCTTGAAGGAAAAGAAAATGTAACTTATGATTCAAATGAGTATTCTTTTTACATAGATGCTAAAATAGACACTTTAGGTGATGTAAGTAGAATAATGTATGTTTATCAAGCTCCAATAAATGAATATATAATAGATGAAAACAAAAACATAACATTAAATAAAAAAACAAGTTCAGGAAACGGTCAAGAAGCTCAGGGAAATGAAGACGATGAAGATTACAATGTAGTAGACGGAGTGCTTTATATATAATTTATTAAAACTTTAAATAAAATATGTTTAAAATATGCCAATTTACATAAAATTTGACTTTATACAAGTTTTATGTTATAATAATAAGCGTAAGAATATTTTAAACTTTTAAAAACTTTTGGAAGTAAAACCTCCAGAAGTTTTTTGTGCTTTTAAAGGAGGCATTTATATGAAAAAAAGGTTAATAAGCATGATGTTAGCAGTAGCAACAGCAGTTTCATTCACAGCTTGCAGTGGCGTTGAAGCAAATACATCGCGGACAAGCAGCGTAGAGTCATCCTCTATCGCAGAATCAACGGAGTCTACAACATCAACTAGTACTGATTCAAAGGCTGACACGAATACTACAGCAAGCTCAGAAAGTGAGGTATCGAGTACTACTACAACAAATTCAAGTAGCGAGGATACAACTACTGAATCTACTTCTTCGACTTCTCCCAAAGAAGAAAAAATTGAGGAGAGAGACGTATACGATGAAGATGGAAATGTCGTTGACAAAATAAAGGTCAAGGTAGTTGACGGCGTGACTTATACTATAGGCGAAAATGTTGAAGATGGCAAGTTTATTACAGGAGAAGTTCCACTGATTTGCAATGATAAGAAGTACCCATCCGGTGAAGCGTATGCAGCATCTGTAATTATGTTAAAATTTTTTGGAGTAAAGGAAAATGTAACGCAAGATGATATAGCAGAATTATTGCCATACTGCGGAGATGATGCTTGGTATGTTGGAAATGATGGTAGAAATTATGGACCTAGTGATGAAGGCTGCTTGATATTTGATCCGAAAAAGAAAAATGAGAGTGGATATAACAATGCTTCTACGTTGAATGTATCTTGTGTTTGCGAGAAATTTTTTGAGATGAATTCTGATTATTCTGTTGACATTTTTAAAACTGCTGGTATTAATCGTGGTAATGTAGAAGAAATTAAAAGGTTTATAAGTAAAAATAATTTGCTGATTATAAACACCTATTTAAAGGAACTACCGAACAAGTTGGAGTGGTATACAAATTTTGGAAATTATAATGTACTTTATTCTGTTAATAAAACATATTATTTTGGAGTCATGATTGGTTATGAGAAGGACAACTATTATTCCTATGATCCAGCTTCTAATGAAATAATAAGAATGAATTTTAAAAGTAAGCCTTTGAGTGAGATTTTTTCTATCTAATATTTCGTTTTAAAAATGAAAGGAGATTTAATATTTAAGTTTCCTTTTATTTTTTTTTATGGTATAATGATGATGAAAGAGGTGCTATATGAAAAAGAAAATTTTAACAGGTGTATTTATATATATTTTTTTTATGATAGTTGGAAAAGTAAAAGGGTATAACCTCGATTTAGAATTATCGTTAGAAAATAGAAACGGAACGGATTATTATGTCTTTTATACCTATGTAGGAGCTAGTCCTCATTCTAAAGAAGTTTTTAGATCAAATCCACAAAATATACCGGGGCAAGATTATATAAAACCTGAGGCAGAAGGGGATGATTATACAGGAACATGGAATTCGTACGATATAACTGGTATAACATTTCACCCAAAAACAGGTGAGAAAGGAAAAGAAGACTTTCTTAATAAAACAGAAATAAAATCAAATGGAAATTATGATTCTTCTGATTATAAAAATAACAAAATAAGTATATATTACGATACAGGTACAGTTAGTAAGTATTCTAAAGGAAATACAGAAAAAGGATACATATTATACCAAAATTGGTTTGGTATGTATGACGGAATTCTAGGGTTTGAATCTTATAGAAGGTTTATAAATAAAGAGTTACAATTAACTTATCAGTCAAATACTAAAGGGAGTGGCGCAAACTTTTACACAGAATATACTTTGGATAAAGATTCAAAAGGAAATTACAATATTGTAAAATATAAGTATTTAATTAAAGCTTCTTATTTGAATGCACTAAAAAAAGACGTAAATTATAGAAGTTTGGACGCTGATGGGGATGATAAGGTATATACATTTCATGTATCTATGCAAATTACAGCACTGTACGGGAACGGAAATCCTACTAAAATATATACAGCTGAACAATTTTATTATTATATGTATAAAATAGCTAGTGAAAATGGTAGATATTGGGGACCATGGAGTAGAGGAGCAGATTATAGTGGAAACCCTGTGGCAGGAACTTCTGCTGCAAATGACTTTGATAATTATTTGAAATTATATGAGTTTAACGGTGATGGTTCTAGTGTTAGTGTTGCACATATGATTAAAGGTACTCAAAATTATTTATCTGGTACAGAAACAGTGAAAAAGGAAACAACAATTTTAACACGTGAGTATGATGTGAGTATGAGTAATCCAAACAATCACATCTATAATTTCGATTTTACCAATAAAACTAGTACTACGATCCATGTAGCTAATACTTCTGAAAATGGAATAATTAGGCAGAATGGAGTAAATTATAAATGTGTTGGATATAATATAATGTGGGGAGATGGAAAAAAAGAAGAGTATAGTGAAAGTAATACTAGGGATATATTAAACACTACATTATATTTTGGAAAATCAATGATTGAAGGAGCTCAAATATTTTTCTTTTATGAGCCAGAAAGTGAATTGTCTAGAAATATTTACATTGCATATAGGGATATAACAAATAATAAATGGTTAGGAATAGCCCCAAATGATCATAATTCTAAAAATAATAAGATAACAAATGAGTATAGTAAGTACAAGTATACAGATAGTTCAGGTAATGAAGTACTCTTATATGATTGGATAGAGTATTACCGTACATCACAGCAAATCACAGCATATGCAATTAATGATAAAAATAAATTAAAATTGGAAAATAATAAAGAGTATAAATATGCAGGTTTTAAAGTATATAAGGATACTAATAATAGAAATGCTGTTTATAATTCTATAACAACAGAATATAAGAGTGGAAATGGTACTGAGTATACAGTAGATGATAATAATAGTAGTTTTTTAATAGTGTTTAATTATAAAGTTGGAAATTCTTCGGAATATTACTTGAGAGTACAACATACGAATAAAGAGGGAATATCTTTAAAAAAACTTATGGGAGATGAAGATTTTAATAAAAATTTTGTCCAAGAAACTGTTTCAAACATAAAAAAAGAAAATTATAAAGATTATGGATATTATGAATATAATTTATCATCTTCTAACGCTAATATAAAATTAAATAAATTAATATATGAAACCACTAATGCAAAGTATATTTATATTAACTCTTATAGCATAAGATACCTATCAAATTTTCCATCGATAGGAAATAGTAAA
>HF996729.1:9845-26437 GCA_000433335.1 Clostridium sp. CAG:1219
GAAGTATTCTGATAGTAATAAAAATGGCCAGGTAAGTATAAATATTACAGATAATACTAAAAAACCAGGTGCTATAGTAACATATTTTTATGATCAATTTCCAAAAAGAACCGTGAATGTTTATAGGAAATATATAGATGATAAAAATAATGAGATCGCTTTAATTTCGCCAACTGGCAAATATACAGTAAATAATTTTGAAACTTATAAAGAAAATCAGAACTTTTTGAGGGGAATATTTTACTATGGTGAGAAATCTACAATGCCATCAGTAGCAAATAATTTGAAGTATATAACTGCAAATGAAAAAGATATATATGAGTATAATGGGAAGGTAAAGATTACCTATTATAATGGTTCTAATGATAAAAGTCCAATAAGTAATAATTATACCAAAAAAGGATTAGGAACTTCAATATCTATTTCTTCTATAAATTCAAAGAATAAAAAACAAATAGACATCGTTTTCTATTATACTAAAAAACCAGATCCAGAGTGGATAACTGTATGTCCAAAGCTAAACTTTAAAACAGTAGCAGATTATTTAAAAAATGCTGAAGGTAAAGAAAATGTTGCTACTAATACTTGTAAAGAAAAAGATAAAACCTATGAATGTACGGATAATGATACTACAACACAGGAACTTGTAGTTCCAATAGGAGAGGATATAAAGCCAATTGTAAATGTACCAAAAGTAATATTAATAGATTCAGGAAAGTATAGCTATGATAATACTAGAGGTGGAATTTGGCAAGAAGTAAGTGTGAAAAATGGTAAGTATAATTTAAGAGTAGTAGGTTATAAGGCACTTGTTCTTACAGAAGTAAAAATAAAACAAAATGATGGAAGTAATTTCGTAAGCTTACTTTCAAAGGATAAGGTAGTATATACTAATCCAAATATAAATAATAATAGTATATTAGGTACTAAATTATACGAAAACGAGGAAAAATTATTAGCTAGTGATTTAGGAGAAAATATAGGAAAAGCATTAAGTAAAAAGTTCGAATATTCAGGTAGTAATAAGGCTGAGTATGAAAAGCATATATATAAATATGCAACAAGTTTAACCGAAATAAATAATTATATTACAAATGAGATTGCTGGAAGTAATGTTATAATTGATACTGATGCCTATAATGGAGTTAAATCAGCATATGCAACAGTAAAATATAAAGCAGTTAATATAGGAATTACTGATTTTAGTTACTATTCTAATATTAGTCCTTATTTAAAAGAAGGAAGTAGCAGTTCTGTATTAGGTGGTGATAACAGTAATAATGAATCAGGTGATTATGAAAGAACTACTAAAGGTTCTGTTAAAAAGAAAGAGTATTCATCAAATTCTTCATATGTAAATGTATATGCGCCTTTATCACTAAGTATAGATGTAAAGGGAATAAACACAGTAGATCATACAACAGGTAAGGACAATTCAACTTTAATACAAAATAACGCAAAACTAAAGGTAACAGCTATGATTAAACCTTTGACAAGTTATCCTAAAATGTCAATTCAACATATTAAAGATAAATATTTAGGGGCATATTATTATAAATTTGGATTTAAAGTAGATTACAATGGCAAAACGTATGAATCTGGTTCATGGATTAGAGGAGGAGAATCAATAGAAGTACTAGTTAATGATAGCAGACTGGATAATGATAACAATACAACTACTTCTGTAGTATCTGACTATATGAATGAAATAGTATGTATGGCTGTAACTAAAAATATTCCAAGTTACAAAAATGAAGACTTAACAACGATATACGATCAGTATTCTTCTTCTAATAAAATAACAATACCAACTGATTGTAAAGACTCTAATGAAACTACTACTAATAATAAATGGTCTGAAACGTTAAAATCAAATAATAAAGTTAAACAAGATGCATATTATGCTGTTAAAGCTACTAAAAGAATTGCATCTATTGGAAGAATATATGATTTTAGAATAACAGATTGTACAGATGTAGATTTTAAATCTGTATTTAGAGATTCATCAAAATCAGGTGTAAATTCATTAAGTGGTATAGTTTATTTTAGTGGAATAAAAGAACTGGAAATCTTTAATAGTTCTACTTCAAATGTTTTAACAAATAGAAAAAGTCCATATACAATTCCACTTGGACCATATAAACATACAAACTCTAATTATGTTGATGCTCCAAAAATGGGTTATAGAATTAGTTTTGATGTTAAAACTACAGGAAAATATGTAACAACTAGTAAAGCTGCTAATGAATTAAACAGTAAATATCAAAAATATGTAAAAATAACACCAAGTTATTATTACATAAAGAAAGATGGAACTGGATATAATGAAAATATAACTCTTTACTATAAGAATTCAAGTAACAAATATGTAAAATTTATAGATAGTGGATTCAAAATTTCATATAAACCAAATGATGGATATAGAAATGTAACAAATTTAGGAATAACAAATATTACCGACATGTTTACAGATAAATATGTAACGCTAGATGTATCTAATAAAGATGGCTTTAACCTTAATATAGACTCTATGTGTACTAACTATAGTGGATATGTTCAAAGTTGGTATGGTGAATTTAAATTACCAAATACAACGATAGCAGTAGCTGATGGAGGAAGTGTAACTAAACCATTGACAGATGGCTATATAGGAGTTAAATTTGATATAAAATGTATATATATATACGATACTCAAACAACTGAAGTTTCATATAATACTTCTAATAAAAATGCAAGTGGAACAAACACAACACAATGGGATTATGAAGGATATTTAGGATTCAAAAATGCAGGAAAAGATGTTACTGGAAATGATGGATTATACTTACAATTTCCAAAAGGAAAACTTATGATTCCATCACAACCCGTATATGAACAAATAAGAGGAACAGTAGTATTCTTTGACTTAGATAATAGAGCTTCAAATGACTTTGAATAGTTTATTTGTATAAAATATGCACTAGCATGTGTGATATCATGCAGTGCATATTTACTTTTAGGCTAAAAGGTGTTAGAATATAGCTAGGTTTTATATTTAACCTATAAAAATTTTTAGGAGGAAAAATTTAATGTCAAAGGTAATTAAACTTGGCGATGAGGTAGGAAAGGTAATGGAAATCTTAAAGATGACACCTGAAGAAATGTCAGATGTTTTAGGAATTCCTACTACAAGATTAAAAGAAATAAGAAAAGAAAATACAATGGATACAAGGGAGCTTTGTTCATTTGAAGTTTTCTGTGAAAAATCCATTCTCTTTAGAAAGGAATTTAGGTTAAAAGAAGAAGACAAAAGAATATTGTTTGAGGTTTTTTGCTTGGTAGAAATTTTGATTGCTAGTAGAGGAAAGAATGAAAATTGGAAGTACATGTGTTAAATATTTTAGTGTGGATATATTTTTATATCTGCACTTTTTTTGATATCAAAGAAAACTACAGGTTATGATTTAGGTGATATATTTATGGATGTATCTTAAATATATAAAGTATATGAATATTTTTGTCTAGCTAATGCGATGTAAATGTTGACTTTGTAAATTATGAATAATGGCAAAACTCATTATTAGAGAATGATGAAAATATAATAATTTTGATATTATTTATGATATGAATCAGAAAGGTTATTAAGACATTTAAACTTTATATTAAGGAGATGATAAAATTGGCAAATAATTTAATTGTTAGAAGTAGTAGCGCAGAATTTTTGATTTTTGAAAGACAAAAAGGAGAAAAAGGCATTGAAGTAAGATTTGAAGATGGAGATTTATGGTTAACCCCAAAAGCAATCTCTGATTTATTTGATACTAGTAAACAAGATGTTAGTTATCATCTAAAAAATATATTTAATACACTCGAACTAGAGGAAAAATCAGTTGTCAAAAAATATTTGACAACTGCTAGTGATAACAAAAACTATAATACTAATTATTATAATCTTGATGCAGTTATTTCTATTGGATTTAGAGTAAATTAAGATAAGGCAATCCAATTTAGAAGATGGAGTATAAATGTTTTAAAGGAATTTGCTAAAAAAGGTTATATAATTGACAAAAAGAGAATGGAAAATGGAATTTATTTCGATGAGGATTATTTTGAATCTTTACTTGCTGAAATTAGAGAAATAAGATTATCAAAAAGAAGATTTTATCAGAAAATTACAGATATATATGCTACAAGTATAGATTACGATAAAAAATCTCCAATTACAATTAAGTTTTTCAAACAGGTTCAAAATAAAATACACTATGCGGTTTCTCATAATACAGTAGCGGAAATTATATATGATAGAGTTGATAGTAAGAAAGAACATATGGGACTTACATCTTGGAAAAATTCTCCGAATGGTAAAATTTTAGAAACCGATGTAGTAGTCGCTAAAAATTATTTATCTAAACCAGAAATAGAAAGTTTGGAATTAATTGTTTCATCATTTTTAGATCTAGCAGAATCAAGAGCCAAAAGAAATATTCCAATGACAATGAATGATTGGAGTAGTTTATTAGATAAATACTTATTACTTGATAATAGGGATATATTAAAAGATGCAGGAAAAATATCACACGAAATAGCATGTGATAAGGCTTTAACTGAATTTGAAAAATATAGAGTAAAGCAAGATAAATTATATAAATCAGATTTTAATTTATTAATGGAAGAAACTGAAGATTATGTGGTAGATAAAAATTAGTTTAAGTAATATTAAGGTAGCAATTTTTTATTTTGATGTATTCAAATGTTATAAATTAATGGAAAATAAAGAAAATGGTAATAAATGTACAAAACCCAAAATGTTAGACTAAAATGTTTAACAATGAGGGTTTATTTTTTAGGACAAACATTAATAAAAATTACTTATATGAATATATTATTTCTAGGTGATGTATTTTGATATATGCTAAAAAAAGAATGTTTATAATGTTTTTCTTACTTATTATACTAGGTGCGTTAATAGGATTAAATATTCTAAAAGAAGTATCAAATAAACAAAAAGAAGAAAAAGAAAAAATAGAAGAGGAAGAAGAAAATAAGCAAGCAAAACAACTTATAGAATATAAAGCTAATCAAACAATAAGAGTTAAATTATGTGGTAGTGGTGAGATAGTTGCGATGGACGTAAATGATTATCTACGTGGTGTATTACCATCTGAGATGCCACCATATTACAACATAGAGGCTCTAAAGGCTCAAGCAATTGTTGCAAGAACATATTTATATAGAAAGATGTCTGTCAAAGGAGAAGGTGAAGAATGTGATATTTGTGATAATTATGCACATTGTCAGGCCTTTTACAATAAAGAAAAAATTTTAAGTATTTGGAAAAATAAAGGGTATGATGATGCCTTAAGAGAAGAGTATTGGAATAATGTAAATGAGGCTGTAGTAGGTACTCAAGATGAGGTAATATTATATAATGGTGAATATATTAGAGCTTACTTTCATGCAAGTAGTCCAATAAAAACAGAAAGTTCTACAGAAGTTTGGGGAAGAGAATATATACCATACCTTGTTTCAGTTGAAAATAAAGAAGCAGAAGATTATGCAAATAGACAAAGTATAGTAGAAATTTCGTATGAAGAATTTTTATCAAAATTAAAAGAAAAAATAGATAAAAATTGCAATATAGAATCACTAAAAAAAGGAGATATAAAAATAAACGAAAATACAGCAAGTGGTAGAGTAAAAAATATATCAGTTTGTGGAAATATAATATCTGCGGAGCTACTAAGAACAGTTTATGGTCTAAGATCAACTATGTTTTCATTAGAAGAAACGGATAGCAGTATTAAATTTAATGTTATAGGCAATGGACATGGACTTGGATTAAGTCAAGTGGGAGCAGATTATTATGGAAAAAATGGAATGGATTATAAAGAAATTATAAAGCATTATTATACAGGAGTAGAAGTAGTAAAATTGTAAAATAATAAATTACCTAATAAAAAATCTACAAATTACCGAAAAATCGGTAAATTTTAAATTTTGCGCTATAATATCTATATATACTTTAATTTAAAGGAGAAATCTATGAAAGAGTATAAATTAAGAATAGCAGACAAAATATTGATAAAAAACTTAAATATATTTAGTTTAATATTCGAGTCATTGTGTATTAGAGATTTAGGGGTATATGCAGAGAGTATAAATGGAAATGTATATCATTACAAAGATTCATCGGACTTGAGTGTGGTGCAGTGGTACATTTAAGAAATGGTAATTATGGATTAATTGAAATTAAGTTGGGAGAAGATAACACCTAATAGATATTGGTTCAGAAAATTTAAAGAAATTAAACAAAAAAATAGATACGACAAAAATGAACAAGCCATCTTTTTTAATGGTGCTTACAGCTATAGCAAAATATGCATATAAAAGAGAAGATGGTGTATGTGTGGTCCAAATAGGATGTTTAAAAAATTAAAAGGAAAAAATACAAAAAGACTGAAAAATAAAATTATGAGATATCATTTAAATATGATATGAATTCAATGTATTTAAATGCAATTATTATCTTCATATGAAAAAAGTAGAATGTTTTGTAGAAATTATAAAAGATTAAAAAAATAAGTAATATAAAAAAAAACTATGAATATGTATATAGTATTCATAGCTTTTTTTAGCTTGATTTTAAACAAAGGAGAAGGTAAAAATGAAAATTAAAATGAATGTTGACATAGGAGGACTTATAAAAAAAATTAAATTTAGTAGGCAAGAAGATAAATCTGATAGGCAAAGGGTAAAACAAAAAAGAAAAGGCGCAATAGAATTTAGAAAAGAAGAAAATTCAGAAGTAAAAGAAGTGGAAAATGTTTATAATTTAGAGCAAACCAAAAAGAGAAGAGGAAAAAAAGAATATAATGAAAATGATTTAGTGGAAAATGGTGAAAAAAAGAAAAATTGGAAGAGGAAAGGAAGTAAAAAGAACTTATCAGAATTTTTTAAAAATATATTTTTAAATCAAAGGCAAATAAAATTTAATTATTATGTATTATTATTCGCAATGATAATACTTTGTAGTGGAAGTTTTTATTTAACTTCAAAGTCTTATAAAAAATATAATGAAGAAGATTATGAAACATATAATGCAATAAGTACCTATAGTGGAAGTGAAGACATAAGTTCAAGTGAGGAAAAAAGTGCAGAAGAAATTACAGAAGAAGAGTCAAATTCAATAATAAAGCAAAAGCAAGAGATAATATCTAGTATAAAACAAAGTGAAAGCACAGATAACACAACATCTAAAAATACTAGCACAACTAATACCACTAAAAAAAACAATAACGTAAGTACTACAATAAAAAAGGTAGAAAAATTAGAGTTTGGAAAGCCATATGAAGGACAAGTTCAAAAGTTATATTCAAAAGATACATTAATTTATTCAAAAACACTGGAAATGTGGAAAATTCATGAAGGAATCGATATATCAGGAAGTGTAGGAGATATTATAAAGGCATCTGAAAAAGGAGAGGTGACAAAAATTTATGATGATTCTTTTTTAGGAAAAACTATAGTAATAGATCATGGACAAGGATATAAAACAAGTTATTCTAATCTAGGGGAAAAATTGTATGTAAGTGTAGGTACGAAGGTAAAGAAAGGCCAAAAAATAGGCGAGATTGGTACAAGTAGTATAGGTGAGATAAAGGATGAACCACACCTGCATTTTATGTTATATAAGAATGACGAAATTGTTGATCCGTCTAACATATTTTATGCTTAGCTGAATAAAATAATAGTAAAAACAAATAAAATAAGTAATTAAATTGGAGGTAGATTATATGTTAGATATAGAAGAAAGGGCAAAGATTCTTGCTGTATATATAATAGAAACTGGTAGTACAGTAAGACAAACTGCAAAAAAGTTTAATATAAGTAAATCAACAGTTCATAAGGATATAGCAGAAAGATTAGAGAAAATAAATCCGTCATTGGCTAGTGAAGCTAAAAAAGTTCTTGAGGTAAATAAAGCAGAAAGGCATATAAGGGGTGGACTTGCAACCAAAATTAAATATGAGGCTAGGAAGGTTGCACAATAAGTGTGTCAAAAAATGCACAACAGAAATGTCAAAAGTTGCACAATGTGTCAAGAAAAAGCAATATGAATTAATTTTATCTTTTTGATAATTAAATCAATTATAAAAATACTAATTTTAGTAAGTAAAAATAAATTTTAATAATTACTTAAAAAAGTGACAAGTTTTTCCTAATGTATTGCAAATGAAATCAAAATGTAATATAATTGCAATGAAATTAGGAGGAGTTATATGTTTGGTATGGACATAGGCATAGACTTAGGTACAGCAACGATTTTAGTGTATGTCAAAGGAAAAGGAATTGTTTTAAGAGAACCATCTGTAGTTGCAATTGATAAAGATACAAATGAAGTATTGGCTGTTGGTGCTGAAGCAAGAAAAATGCTTGGAAGAACACCAGGCAATATAATTGCAATAAGACCTCTAAAAGATGGTGTAATTTCAGATTATACAATTACAGAAAAGCTTTTAAAATATTTTATAACTAAAGTATGTGGACATTTTATATTTGCGCCTAAGATAATGGTATGTGTTCCTTCTTGTGTTACAGAAGTTGAAAAAAAAGCAGTTGTTGATGCTGCGACTCATGCTGGTGCTAAAAAAGTGTATCTAATTGAAGAACCTATTGCTGCTGCTATAGGAGCAGGACTAGATATAACAAAACCATACGGAAGCATGATTGTAGATATTGGTGGAGGTACATCTGACATAGCTGTAATTTCACTTGGCGGATCTGTTAGAAGTAAATCACTAAAAGTTGCAGGGGATAGATTTGATGAGGCAATAATAAAATATATAAAGAAAAATAGAAATGTTATTATAGGAGAAAGAACAGCAGAGGATATTAAAATAAATATTGGCTGTATGTATCCAAGACCAACAGATGAAACTATGATGATAAAAGGAAGAGATATTTCTACAGGACTCCCAGTAGAAATTGAAATAAAATCATCTGAAATGTATAAAGCGCTGACTGAATGTGCTGTAGCTATAATAGATGGTGTACACTCTGTACTTGAGGAAACCCCACCAGAACTTTCAGCAGATATTTCGGAGCGTGGAATTTATATAACTGGTGGCGGCGGACTTATTTATGGACTGGATAAGCTTTTACAAGAAACATTAAAAATACCTGTTATGATTGCAGAAGATGCTCAATCTTGTGTCGCAATAGGCACAGGTAAAGCCCTAAATCATATTGATCTTTTAGAAACAGGAAACGCTGTAAAAATCAAAAAATTTTAAAAAAATAAAAATTATATATCATAGTAATTTGCACAAAATATTACTATGATATATTTTTTAGGAATTTTAATTGGAGCTCTAAATGGTTTTTTTACATCAGGAGCGGGCCAAATTTTAGTATTTTATCTTGTCTTTATAAAGAAGTATGAAACGCATATGTCAAGAGCTCTTAGTATAGTTGTACTTAGTGTATCTAGCATTATTTCATTATTTTTCCATATAGATTTTTCAAATATTGATTACATTAAGATTATTATTGTAATAGCAATTGGACTTATCTTTGGATTTATTGGAACAAAGTTAATGAAAAAAATACAGGCTAATGTGTTGAATCTTATATCTGGCATACTTGTTGCTGGACTTTCTTTATATAAATTTATTGAGGTGTTAGTAAAATAATATGGTTTTTTATATATTAATTTTAGTATGTAGTATAGTAGCGGGAATGGGAATTGGTGGTGGAAGTATATTTTTACTTCTTACATCCATATTTAATACATGTGATTTTTATGAAGCTCAAATATATAATTTAATTTTATTTATTGCAGTGGGTATGTCATCTTTAATATATAGCATAAAAAATAAAGAGATAGATTTAAACATTTTTAAAAAAATTATTTTTTTCGTAATACTTGGAAGTATAGGTGGAAGTATTTTAGGAAAAATAGTAGAAAAAGATTTATTACAAAAAATTTTCTTAGTGTTTATGGCACTTATGGGAATTTATGAAATAATTTCTAGTTTAAAGAATATGATAAGTGCTAAGAATAATTCTAGTGAGAGGAGTTG
Source organism: Clostridium sp. CAG:1219 (assembly GCA_000433335.1). Classification (GTDB taxonomy): domain Bacteria; phylum Bacillota; class Clostridia; order TANB77; family CAG-465; genus CAG-465. Next base: position 19,907 of record HF996729.1, read on the forward strand.
ATAATATGAACTTTGTTAAAGGTGCAATGTTAGGAATGATGGCAGGAACAATAGTTGGTGTCTTAAATAGTGATTCCTTAAAAGCAATGATGAAAAAAGGTAAAAGTAAAATGAAGAAAATGGCGAAATCTTACGGGATGTAGCTACCTTTTATGATAAAATATTTGTTAGTCGGTCATAATTTGACCGACATTTTTGTGGAATTTTGTGATTTTTTACTAAAATATTTCTGGAATTTTGTGAAAAACCATATTAAAATAGCTGGAATTTTGTGATATAATTATTTTAGGTAATAGAATGTTAAGGTTAAAAAGGAAGATAGATAAAGTATTTAATTGAATGGAAAAATGATAAATTTAAGATGCCATTAATTGTTAAAGGAGCAAAACAAATAGGAAAAACAGAGGCAATAGAAAATTTTGCTAAAAACAATTATGAAAACGTCATTGAAATTAATTTCGCTCTTCAAAAACAATTCATAAGTATATTTGACGATGGTTTTGACGTTGATGACATACTAAAAAATATTACTTTAATAAATCCAGATTTTAACTTTGTATCAAATAAAACATTAATATTTTTTGATGAAATTTAAGCGTGCATAAATTGTGCAACTTGTCTAAAATCGTTTAATATGGACAAAAGGTTTGATGTTATTTGTTCTGGATCACTTATGGGTATTAATTATAAAGAAATAGAATCTAATAGTGTTGGAAATAAAATTGACTATAATATGTATTCAATGGATTTTGAGGGATTTCTTTGGGCAAAGGAATATACCGAAGAACAAATTGATGACCTATATAAGTGTATGATTGAACTTAGACCTTTGGGTAATGTACAGTATGAAAAGATGATGCAAAACTTTAAGGAATATATGGTAATCGGTGGAATGCCTGCTATTGTTAGTAAATTTATTTATCAAAAAAACTATAGTGGAACCTTAGATATGCAAAGACAAATTTTATTAAATTATGAAGAAGATATTACAAAATATGCAAATGGATTAGATCAAGGAAAAATATTAAATGTATATAGGAAAATCCCAATATGTTTAGGAAACGAGAATAAAAAATTTCAAATTTCTAAAGTTGAAGATAGGGCAAGAAAAAGGGAGTATATAGAAACTATAGAGTGGCTTGATAATGCTGGTATAGTAAATGTATCATATTGTATGGAACAGCCTGAACTACCACTAGGAGGAAACTATAATCCTAATAATTTTAGACTATATTTTAGCGATACTGGAGTATTAATAGGTTCCCTAGATGAAGAGGCTCAGGAAGATATAAGAAATAATAAAAATTTTAATACGTATAAAGGTGCAATATACGAAAATATTGTTAGAGATAAAAACTCACTAATTCCTGTGGAAGTAAAGGCAAATGACAATTCTACTACATCTTTAAATAAATTGATAGATGATAAAAAATATAAAGATATAAAATATGGAATAAAACTTTGCAATAAGAATATTGGATTTAACGGAAAATTTTATACATTTCCATACTTTTTAACATTTTTACTAAAAAATTCTTAAAAGAAAAGTAGAAATACAAATATAGAATATAAAAATAAAATTGTTTTAAATAATCATAATATAAATGATAATTTGAAACAATTTTTTTACTTGTAAACATTTTTGTGTAAAACATATAAAAACTATAAATATAGCTTGATATTTTTTTATAATTAGTGTAAAATATTAGTATTAATAAATAAAGGTGGTTAATATGGTTTACAAAAAAACAACAATAATATCATTAGTTTTAGCAATAGTTTTTGGAATTGTCTCAGGAGTGGTTTTTGGAGCAACAGATGTTGCAGGACAAGATCAAATTTTTAGTAAGGGGCTTGAAGTGTTAATATTTGTACAAAAATATTCATGGCCTGTAATTATTTTAGCTCTTATATACGCACTATATCAATTTTATGTTATAGGATCAGAAAACTTAGAGAAAAAAGTTTTAGGACAAAGACTTATTGTAGGAATTGCAATATTTACAGCATTTATTCAAGCTTTACCACTTTGTTATGCTTTTATCATAACAATTCAGGCAGCATAGAAAAATTATAGATTTTGTATAATTAATAAATATTAGTTAATTAGGAGAAGGATAAAATATGAAAGTAATTTTCGGTATTAATAATGATGATACAGTAAAAGGTATCGTAGAGTTTTATGAAGCTAAGTATAAAGAAAAAATAGAATATAAAAATGTTTATTATTTTAAACAGTTTGCTCAAGAACTAGCTACTGGTGAATACGATAGAGCAGTTCTTTTGGAAGAACTTGAAAAGTTTCCAACAAATAACTACGCACAAATAGATGAATACTTATTTCAAAATATTGATAGCATTACAGATATTTTTGATTCTAAGAAAATAATTTATATAGCTTCAGATAGAAGAAAACCAGGAGATGAATTTTTATCAAAGTTATTTAATTTAGGAATTTATACAGTACTTACTGGTCAAAATAGAACAAAAGGAAAAGTAAGTGAGGGTATAAACAGACCATATCTTAAAAAAGATGTTAAAAAATATTATGAAAATGTTACTGATAAAAATTTATATAACTCTGATGAAGTGCCAGAACTTGAAATACAAAGAATAATATCATACTATAAAAATCAAAATGGAATAGCAGATAAGTATAATGAAATATTTGATAGGATTGCAAGTCAATATACAGATGGTCAACTTAAAGTAATAGTTAAATTTTTACCTGCTGATGTTAAGCAATATTTATCTTTTAACAACGAAAAATATAAACAAATAGTAAAAGATATGGAACCTGAAGTTCCTCAAGCTACACAGACAACTACGCATACTAAACCTATAGTAAATCAAGATGCAAGAGCAGTTGAGATAAAAAAAGAACCTCAAATTGTAGAGAGAATAGTAGTAAAAGAGACTCCACAAGAAGCGCAGGTGGTTACACAAGTAGTTGAAAAAGAAGTTGTAAGAAATGTTTATGAAGTTCCAAAAGATTATAAAAAAATAGTAGTTTTTGTTGGAGCTCCAAAGAGTGGAACAACATTTTGTATTAATGCTATTGGAACTACACTTGCAAGAAGTAAAGTGAAAACAGCAATAGTTGACGTTACAAGAAAAAGAGACACATACACTATATATACTTATGATAATGAAGGCAAGAGAAATATTGCAGCAGGAAGTCTTAAGTATGCTTCAAATGGCCTAAACGCACCACTTGTTTATGATAGATTAAGTGTGTATACAGCTCAACCAGGTGAAGATAGAAAAACATATAATGCTGGAAATGTAATTCAGACAGTAAGTCAAAAAAATAATGTAGTTTTAATAGACGCTGATTTTTCTACACCAATGGATTACTTTAGGCTTTGTCAAGAAATATATATAGTACAAGATATGGATGTGTTGAATATACCACAGGTTACATTATTTTTGAGAGAGCTTAAAAATCGTGGAGTGCCTATGAGCAAAATAAGGATAGTAGTAAATAAACACGTTAAGTGTTCTCTTACAGCAAAAGCAATAGTTGAGGGAATTGCAACGTATACAAGTTTTGACTTTAGAACGTTTGAGCAATTATTTGATCCTTCAGCAGTACCTTGCTATATATTACCATTTGATGTTGAAAATTATAAAAAATATATAGATATGGTATATAAATACTCTAATAAATTTGCATCATTTACTGATGAGTTTAGAAGAGGACTTTATAGTTTAATTAATGCAATTTACCCTATTGGTACGCCTAGCGGTTCAAGCACTACACAAAGAACTACTCAAAGTGTAAAGAGGGAAAGTAGAAATTCAGGATTTAAATCTCTATTTAAAAAGCAAGAAAATGAATCTGGATTCGAAAAAGAAGTTCAGTAAACAAAAACATAGGAGAAATTTATGCAAATATTTTTAATAATTCTTATCATAATTCTTATTGTAGGAATTTTAGTATTGTTAGTAAAATTTTTAGATAGCAAAAAAAAATTAGAATATTATAAGATGGTATCTACCAATATATCTACAATGGCCGTTATTCAAAAAATGTTTGAAATAATGGGGACGAACATTCAATCAGATAAAAAGATAGAAGAACTAAATAAAGTTATTTTAGATACATATAAACCTAGATACTCAACTATCTCAGTCTTTGATGGCAATGTATATGAGGCTAAAGCAACGAACGTTGAGGAAGAATATTTAGATTGTATTGTAAATGTAGCAGATGATAACGATTTTAAAGTTAATGCTATGAAAAATATTTCCAAATATTTGACGACAACTACTGATAAAACACTTTCATATAAGAGTGCAACAGAGAGAAAAATAAGATCTGCAATGTTTTCTCCTATATTTTATAACAATACTTATCTTGGATTTTGGCTTATGGAAGATGAACTTGATAATTCGTTTGATGGCATTTCTAAAGATGAGCTTGCAAAAATTAAAAATAATTTAGGAATATTTTTGGATACGGTACAATTTCAATCAACTATAGAAATGGCTGAATCTAAGGATAAGCAAACAGGACTATATAATAACTTATATTTATATTCTAATGTTAGAAATATACTTTTAAATTATGATAGCAGTACAATAGCAGCAATATATATAAGTAACATGATGCAAATAAATGAAGCATTTGATAGAAGTGTTGGAAATGAACTTATAGTATCTATTGCAAATACTATAAAAGAACTTTCTACCAAGGATCAAATATTAGTAAGATATAGTGGAATTAAATTTGTAGTAGCTGTGCCAAATAGTGATGTTGAAACTATGCAAGATACTTTTGAAAGATTACTTGCAAGGCTAAAAACGATATCAATTAAGATAGGAGAAAATGAAGTAAGACCAGATATTAAGATTATTACTCATACTTTCAAGAAACAAAACAATATAGAAAAAGAAATACAGAAAATGATGCGTGCTATTGATGGTATGCGAGATACAAATACAATAAAAATTATTTAAATTAGTATATATTATGTGTTAATATAGTAAAATATAGAAAAGGAGTGATTTTATATGGATCAAAACACAACAGTTTTTAAACCTCAAAAAGAAGACCAAAACAAAGTTAAGGAAATTATGGAGAAGGTAGTAGAGGCATTAGAAGAAAAAGGATATGAGCCTGTAAGTCAAATTGTTGGATATATTTTATCTGGAGATCCAACTTATATAACTTCTCATAATAATGCAAGAGCTCTTGTATGCAAAATAGAAAGAGATGATTTACTTCAAGAAATGATTAAATCATATTTAAATTTATAGTATGTCAAGAATTTTAGCAATCGATTATGGTGATGTAAGGGTAGGTCTTGCTCTTACTGATCCACTTAATATAACAGCACAAGGTCTTGAAACCTTAGTAATAAATGGCAGTGATAAGAAGTTTATATCTGGTATTAGAAAAATAATTTCGGAATCAGATGTGAAAAAAGTAGTTTTGGGAAATCCTAAAAATATGGATGGTACAGAATCTCTTAAATCTTTAAAAATTAAAGAACTTGTACCACAGATAGAGAAATTAGGCGTTGAAGTTATACTTTGGGATGAAAGGCTTACTACAGTATCTGCATACAAGACTATGAGAGAATTAAATATTTCTCAGAAAAATAAAAATAAGGTTGCGGACAAACTAGCAGCAGTATATATACTAGAGGGATATCTTGCTAGTATAAAATAAAGTGAGGTTAAACTTATGCAAACTAAAGAAAAGCAAATAAAACAAAATGGAGTTTCAATGATAGTACTTCTTATAACTATAGTTGTAATGATAATTTTGGCTACAATAAGTATTTTAACGATATCAAATCAAGATACAATAACGAAGGCTAAAGAAGTAAAAATTAAAGAGGATATATCTACATTTAAGACAGATTTTAATTCTTATATTGATGAAAAGAAATTTGAAGCTATATCAGTCGGGCAATATTATGATGAGGAAAACGATGAAGGACTTAAAGATGTGAGAGGATATTCTAATTTAAAAGCAATTATTCCTAGTATGTTAGATAGTTATGGATCTGTCCTTGCAATAAAAAATGGTAAACTAACTTATATTGGTAATGATGAAAAGTATAAAACTATAATGCAGGAAATGGGAATAGAGGTACAATAGCATAAAAATAGTTATTACTATATACAAAACGGAATAAATAATGTATAATATATATATGTATTAAGGAGGAAATAGAATGTTTATAGAAGATGAATGTGCACATTCATGTTCTTCATGTGCAGGATGTGGTCATTCACATGAAGATATAGGAATGGAAGAAGATTTTTCACCAATAATAACTTTAACTGATGAAGATGGAAAAGATGTAAAATTTGAAATAGTTGACGTTGTTGCTCTTGAGGAAAATTCAAAAGAATATTTAATTGTTGCTGAAGTTAGAGAAGATAAAAATGAAGATGAAGATGTTGAAGTAACAATACTTGAAATTAATCAAGATGGCGATGAAGAAGTATACGATACTGTTACAGATGAAGAAATAGCGGAAAAAGTCTTTAAAGTTTTTCAAGAACAACAAAAAA
>HF996730.1:0-119 GCA_000433335.1 Clostridium sp. CAG:1219
GATACTATAATCTCCCCTTCAACAGTTAAGTTTTTAATTCTACCAGTAACATTTCCAAACAAAGATTGTTGTCTGTTACTATTATTTATATATAGTCCTTTTATAGTATAACCTTTTCC
>HF996730.1:160-693 GCA_000433335.1 Clostridium sp. CAG:1219
AAAATCTTTGTCAGCTTCTATCATAATCGGTTCCCACTGATTGTCAGAGCTACAATTTAGGTCTATATCACCTGTAAGTTCATAATATGCATTAAGTGGATAATCTTTGTCATGTCCTATTTTCTTTAAATCATCTGCTGTTCTTATTTTAATTCCAGATATATTTATATATGAGTCTACACTATCTACCCATTCATATTCCTTTTTATCTTTTATATCATTATAACTTAAAGTAATTTTTCCATCTGCAATAGTTACAATTCCATCGTATTTGCTTTCCTTCAAACTTGGAAGTATATCATATATACTTTTTTCTTCTATACTATCATTCCCAGTATATGAAACATTTCCTTCCTCATCAGTTTTTAATTTTAAAATATCAAATTTTCCTTCTGTTTTAATAAACATAGTTGCAGCATAAGAATTCAGTTCCTCTGCAAGACTGCTCATTTCCGATGTAAATGCCGCTTTTTTAGCACCTTCTATAGGATTATTACTTAAAAATGTAAGTATCGTTACTGTAGAAAGTATAA
>HF996731.1 GCA_000433335.1 Clostridium sp. CAG:1219
TTTATTTTTCAATGTGCTTGTCATCTATTTTTGATGACTTGATTAGTTTACCACACCTGTCGATAATTGTCAATACATTTTTCTATATTTTTTCAAAAAAAATAATATTTCTTATATGTATCATTTTTATGTAATTATTTTCTCAATGCGGTAACTATATATTAACACTTTTTTTAGTTGTTGTCAACACTTTTTGAACTGTTTTTTAAATTTCTACTAAAATTACATCTTCCCCTATTTTTTTTATTTTCTCCCAGGGAATTGTTAAGTTATTTTTCCCCATAATATTCCCAAAAATTTTACCTGTTTTTGCCACTATAATAGAGTTTATTTCACCTGTTATAAAATCTGCTTGAACATCTACAACAAATCCTAATATCTTCCCTTCATTTAGACTAACTACCTCTTTTTGCTTAAAATCTATTCCCCTTGCCATATTTTTCACCTCTTTATACATTTATACTTCAAATCAAAAAAAATATTCTACTCTACTCAGCAGAATATTTTTATATTAATTTTTAATTATTCTTTTTCTTATTCTTTCTAATGCATTTTTTTCTATTCTAGATACTTGTGCTTGGGAAACACCTAGTTCCTCTGCAAGTTCAGTTTGTGTTTTGTCTTTAAAATACCTTTTTTCTATTATTATTCTTTCTTTTGGTGATAATTTGTTTAAAATTTGAGAAACAGCTATTTTATCTATAACCTCTTCGGATTCATCTTTTTTATTTTTTAGTTGATCAAGTAAAAATATTTGATCTCCTCCATCATTATACACAGCATCATATATTGACATTGGTGCTACCATCGAATCTATAGCAAGCACAATCTCTTCTTTGGGTGCTCCTACTATAGTAACTAGTTCATCTATTGTAGGTTCCTGATTTTTTTCCATTATATATTTTTCTTTAGCCTGGGATACCACATATGATAAATCTCTTATAGATCTTGTAACTCTAAAAGCACTATTATCTCTTAAATATCTTTTTATTTCTCCTATTATCATTGGAACTGCGTAAGTAGAAAACTGTACTGGCTGTGTTATATCAAAATTATCTATAGCCTTAATTAATCCAACCACGCCAACTTGAAATATATCATTAACATTTTCGCCTCTATTATTGAATCTTTTTACTATACTTAAAACAAGTCTTAAATTTGCATTTATAAATTCATCTTTAAGATCTGAATTTCCTTCCTTAATTTCCCTTAACATTTCCATTTGTTCTTTTGAACTTAATTTAGGCAATTTAGAGGTATCTAAACCTTCTATTTCTACTTTTATATTCATATATATCGCTCCTATTTTTATCTTTCGTAAATATTTTTTTCAATTTATTAATTTTGATTCATATTATCTAAAACTAGATAAAACTCGACAAGTTACTTATATATTCAAGCATTCTAAGCGATACTTTTTACACTTTACTTAAGAAAATCTTTTTTCATAGAATTTATTACCTTTTTCTCTATTCTTGAAATATAAGATTGAGATATTCCTAATTTATCCGCTACCTCTTTTTGTGTCAACTCATCATTTCCACCAAATCCATATCTTAGTTGCATTATAATTTTTTCTCGCTTATTTAATCTTTGAATAGCCATTAACAATACCTTTTTATTATCACTATCCTCTACAGACTTAAATAAACTATCATTATCTGTACCTAAAATATCAGCTAAAGATAAATCATTTCCCTCACTATCTGTATTTATAGGTTCATCAATTGATATTTCTGTTTTTATCTTATTATTTTTTCTTAAATACATTAGAATTTCATTTTCTATACATCTTGATGCGTATGTCGCAAGCTTTATATTTTTTTCTAAATTGTAACTATTAACTCCTTTCATAAGTCCTATTGTTCCTATAGATATTAAGTCTTCTATATTTACTCCTGAAGTTTCAAACTTTTTTGCAATATACACTACAAGCCTTAAATTTCTTTCAACTAAAATATTTCTTGCCTCATTATCTTTATTCATTAATCTTTTTAATAATTCCATTTCTTCTTTTTCTTTAAGAGGCGGTGGAAGTTTATCGTTGCCAGCTATATAAAATAATGTATTTTCATTAAAATTAAATAAGCCCAATATTTTCAAATATATCTCTTTAAATTTATTTGTTTTCATATATAATATCCCCCTTTAATTACTTCTAAATAAAAGTCAGTACTAATTAACGCATCATATGCTAGATTTTCCAAATTTTGTGAAAATACTATATTTACGTTTTTTATTTTTTTCTCACTTCCTTCTGATATAATAGTAATTTCATCAATAAAATATACTGACATTGCTTCTAATCCATTTACTGATATAAGCTCTATTTTTCCATTAGGTTTTATTTTATTCCTAATATGCTTTTTAAAATTTTCTTTTATAAACATTACAGACTTGCCCCCACTTGTACATACGGTATTACCAGTATCAACAAAAGCATTAATACTACATCCGGCTATACACATCTTAAGAGATAGTTTGCTTAAATTTATTTTACTTTTCCACATCTTCCACAAAAAGCTTAAAAATAAATAAACAATAATTATGGATATCATATATACCAAAAATTTATAAACTATATTATTTATA
>HF996732.1:0-626 GCA_000433335.1 Clostridium sp. CAG:1219
GAACCCCTCTTTCTCCGCCAATATATGCTCACAGTTTTGCTGTGAGTTTTTTTATAAAATTTTATTGTTCTTAGAATTTAAATAATGTATAATTTATATATGAGGTGACAATATGAAAATACATCTTATAATAATATTGAGTTTAATTTTAATTATTGGAATAGTGATATTAATTATTATTTATGAAGTAAAGAAAATAATAAAAAAAATTAGAGGCTCCGAACTTGGGATGATAGTAAATGCAGCTTCTGAAGCAGCAAATTACGAAAAAAATGAATATTCAAGACAAAAAGATGTAAATGGTATGACTGTACTCGTTGAGCCAAGGGTAGTTGAAGATTTTCCTAATTTTAGTAAGGAGATGCTATATTCTCAAGTTGAAAGTGATTTAAGAAAAATATTTAATGCAATAGAGAGTCAAGATATATCTAAAATTTTGAGTCAAGATGAACTTTTTCTTATAAAAGATGAAGTAATTGAAAAAATAAACGATTTAAAGAGTATGAATAAAAAAGTAAAGTATGATTCGGTATCTTTTAATAGACATGCACTAAAAAAATATTACAAAGATAGCGGAATAGCAACTATTGAAATTTCCTCATCTGCAGGATATTACTATTTTGAAT
>HF996732.1:661-5951 GCA_000433335.1 Clostridium sp. CAG:1219
TATCAAAAAGTTTTAATAATATTAAAAAGCAAACTAGATATATTACTAAGTATTCGTATGTATATGATGAAACTAAAATATCTGATGAAAAATATATTCTTGGAATAAACTGTCCAAACTGTGGAGCGCCAATTAATTTATTAAGCGGAAAAGTATGTAAATATTGTGGAACAGGTATAGAAAATGTTAATTTAAAAGGTTGGAGAATTTCGTGGTATAAGGAAGATTATAATTAATGTGTAGATATTTTAACATAAAATTGATTTTTTAGCATTAATATGTTATACTGTATTTAGTTATTTTAATATAAAATCTAAATCTAAAAAAATTTGGAGGTATTCTCTGTGGAAATTCTCTACATTGTAATGTTGGTTATGCCAATTGTCTTATTAGGTCTCTTTGCAGTTGTTAAAGTTGCGGAGAAAAGAAATTTCTTTGATAACAAAGATGACAATGAGGATAACAAAAAGTAATAGTAAAAACATCTCTAGAAATAGAGGTGTTTTTATTATGTTAAAAATAGAAAAATGTGGATTAATATATCGGTAAATATAAATTTTAGTAATATTATTTAAAAATAATTAAAAACTATTTATATAATTGACTTTGAAAGCTTACTGTGGTAAGATAATAGGCGGGTGGATATATGAAAAACATTAATTTTGTTTGTACTGGAAATATTTGTAGAAGTGCTATGGCTGCAACATATTTACAAAAAAGATTATATGATATAGGAAAAGAAAATGAAGTAATAGTTAATTCTTGTGGAACTAATGCTAGAACTGGAGATAAAATAACTGAGTTCGCTTGTAGGGCAATTTCAGAATATGGTGTAGATGCAAGCCACCATAGGGCTACTAATATATATGAGTCAGATATTTTAAATGCGGATATAGTTTTATGTATGACTAAATCACATAAAGATAATGTACTTAGTATATATCCTCAATTGAAAGGAAAAGTATTTACTATAAAAGAATATGTAAATGACCAAAATGCGTATGACGATATAGATGATCCTTGGGGATATGGAATTGAAGTATATAGACAATGTGCTAAAGAAATTGTGGATTGTGTGGAAAAATTAATTAAAAAATTATAGAAGGTGGAAAATGTTAATAATTGGTTCTGATCACGCTGGAGTTGAATTAAAAGAAAATATAAAGAAATATTTAGAAAATATCAATATAGAATTTTACGATGTCAATATAAAAAATGAATCAGAAGATGATGATTACCCAGACATTGCAGAAAAAATTTGTGCTGATGTAGTAAAATCTTCTAGAAATTTAGGAATTGCAATTTGTGGTACTGGTATAGGTATGTGTATTACTTGTAATAAGGTAAATGGAATAAGAGCTGCCCTTTGTACAGATGAATATATGGCCAAAAAGGCAAGAGAACACAATAATGCTAATGTTTTATGTTTAGGGGCTAGACTTGAATATGCAAGTGACAGGGAAAAAATGCTAAATATAGTAAACCAATTTTTAAACTCTAGTTTTGAAGGAGGAAGGCATCTTAGAAGATTAAAAAAAATAGAAGAGATAGAAAATAAAGGAGATAATATATAAATGTGGTTTGTTTTTTTTATAGGTATATTATCATTCGTTATTTGTTTGATAATGACACCGTTAGTTATAAAATTTTCTAATAAGTTTGGTTTTGTAGATATTCCAAAGGATAGTAGAAGAGTTCATACTAAACCAATGCCAAGGATAGGTGGACTATCGATGGTTATTTCAATGTATATTACAATATTTGTATATTACATGCTTACTAAAAACATAGAAGGAATAGCACTGGATACAAAATTAATTGGATTTGTACTTGGATCACTTATTATAGCATTGATGGGATTTATTGATGATGCAATAACACTTAAAGCTAGATATAAAGCAATTTTTCAATTAGTTGCTGCAATTGTGTTATATGTATTTGAAATTAGAATCTCAGGAATAAAAATTCCTTTTTTACATACAGATATAATAAATTTTGGAATTTTAGATTTTCCAGTAACATTAATTTGGGTTATAGGAGTTACAAATGCGCTTAATTTAATAGATGGACTTGATGGCCTTTCAGCTGGTATAGCTGCTATATCTGCTGTTGCACTACTTATAATATTCGTTGCAACATCGGTTTCACTTGAAGCTATAATAATTACTGCAATTTTAGTTGGAATAACATTAGGATTTTTACCGTATAATTTCAATCCGGCTAAAACTTTTATGGGAGATGTTGGATCGAACTTCTTAGGTTTTACCTTAGCTACAGTTTCTATAATGGGTTTTGCAAAAGGGTATACAGTTATAGCAATAATTGCTCCAATACTTGCTATGGGAGTTCCATTGTTTGATACAATTTTTGCCATGTTAAGAAGAATAGCAAAAGGCCAACCGCCACTTAGACCAGATGGTGCACATATACATCATAGACTTATAAAACATGGATTTACACAACGCCAAGCAGTTTTGATTTTATATACTGTTACTAGTATATGTTGTATAATTGCAGTATTAATAGTTTCTGCAAATGTTTGGAAAGTAGTTTTACTTGTAATGGCTACTATATGTTTTATTACTATAGGAATATTAAGTATTAGAAAATCTAAAAAAACATTACAACTTACTGCTGATGTGAATAATCAAATTGTAAAAGATAAATAATATTGAAAGGATGATTAGTATGAAAGAAGAGTTATTAAAAGCACTAAAAGAGGCAATGATTGCAAAAGACGAATTAAAGAAAAATACTATTACAATGTTAAGAGCTGCAATATTACAAACTGAAAAGGATGAAAAGCGTGAGCTTGCAGAACAAGATATAATTCAAATTGTTGCACGTGAAGTTAAAAGAAGAAAAGAGTCAATAGAAGATTTTAAAAAAGGTGGAAGAGAAGACTTAGTAGAGCAAGTAGAAAAAGAAATTGAAATTTTATCAAAATATTTACCAGAACAATTATCTAGGGATGAAGTAGTAAAATTAGTTGAAAAAGCTGTAGAAAAAATTGGCGCAACTTCTCCAAAAGATATGGGAAAGGTAATGCAAGAGTTAAAGCCAGAAACTGCCGGTAAATGTGATGGTAAATTATTAAGTGAAATAGTAAGAGAAAGATTATCAAATATTTAACAGAAGTTATTGGCAAGATATTAAATCTTGCCTTTTTTAGTAGGAGGTAAATATGAAAATATATAAAATAAATGATAAAAAATTTAAAGGAATATATCTTTCTATGAATTTTTTAATGCAATCAGATAAAGAAGTATTATCTAAAAATGCTGTAATGGCAAGTATGTTGTCAAAAGAATCAAAAAAATTTGGAAAAGAAAAAGACATTCAAATGTATTTAGCAAGCTTATATGGAGCAAATTTTAGCGTTAATTTAGAAAAATTAGGTGATGTTGAAAATCTTGAATTTAAAATAGAATGTGTAAATCAAAATTGTATTGAAAATTCAAATGAAATTGTATTAAAATCTGTAGATTTTTTAAAAGAAATTACACTTAATGCTAAAATTAATGAGAAAGAATTTAATGATGAATTATTTGAAAGAGAAAAATTATTTATATTAGAAAAAATTGCTTCAAGAAAAGATGAAAAATTGAAATACGCTGTAAATAGAACTGAAGAAATAATGAATGAAGATAGTGGATTTGGAACGTTCTTATATGGAAATGAAGAAATAGTAAAAAAACTTTCAAAAAAAGATATAGTAGAAGCATATAATAGTTTAATTAATGATTCGAAGGTTATATTTATAGTATCTGGAAATTTAGAAGGAATACCTGACATAGAGAAATATATATCAGATACAATTAATATAAATAATCATGTAATAGATGGAAATTTAATAGTAAACGTAAAAAATGAAGTTGAATATAAAAATGAGATAATAGAAAAATGTGATAGCACCCAAAGTGTAATTACTGCAGCTTTAAAATTAGAAGACATTACAGAAGACGACGAATATGTACTAAATGTTTATAACGCAATTTTAGGTGGAACTCCAAGTTCAAAATTATTTCAAATATTTAGGGAAAAAGAGTCTTTAGCATATACTGCAAGGTCAAGATATTATAGATATAAAGATTTAATAATAATATATGCTGGAATAAATAGAGAAAATTATGAAAAATCAAAAGAAGTAATAAGATCAATAATTGATAGTATAGAAAAAGGTGATATATCAGATGAAGAGTTCAATGCTGCAAAAACAAGTTTAATATCAGATATTAAAGAATGGGAAGATTCAAAAATAATGTTATCTAAATTTTTACTATCAAATTTAGTAATATACAAAAATAAAAATAGAACATTAAAATTAATGCAGGAAAAAATAAACAATGTTACTAAAGAGGATGTAATGGAAATATCTAAAAAGGTAAAATTTAAAATGTGGTATTTGCTTGGAGGTGAAATAAATGAATAAAATAGATGTGGATATATCAAAAGATTTAAATGAAACAACTTACAGTACAACTTTAGATAATGGACTTCAAGTATACATATGCAAAAAGGAAGGATATAATAAAAAAATTGGAATGTTTGGAACAAAATATGGCTCAGTTATAAATGAATTCGTAGATATAACAAACAATAAACGTGTTAGGGTACCAGATGGAGTTGCACATTTTTTAGAGCATAAACTCTTTGAACAAGAAGGCGCTAATGCACTTGATTTATTTTCAAAAATAGGTGTAAGTTCAAATGCTTATACTTCTTTTGACCATACGGTTTATTATTTTGAAACGATAGAAAAATATGAAGAAGCTTTAGAACTTTTAATAAAACTAGTAAGAACGCCATATTTTACGGATGAAAATGTTGAAAAGGAACAAGGAATTATAGGACAAGAAATATCTATGTATGACGATGAACCAAGTTATAAGGTTTATTTTAATACACTTCAAGCAATGTATAATTCAAATCCTGTAAAAATAGATATAGCTGGCACTATAGAGAGTATTTCAAATATAACAAAGGATACTTTATATACTTGTTATAATACATTTTATAGTTTGCAGAATATGTTTTTTATAGTAATTGGAGATGTGGATGTAGAAAAAACAATAAAAATAATAGAGAATAATGTAAATAAGTATGAAAAAGCTAATAAATCTAAGTCAGATATTGTAGTATTTAATAGTAAAGAGGATAAAAAAGTAAATAAAAAATTAATAGAACAAAGTATGGATGTTTATATGCAAGAGGTCTCTATAGGATATAAATTAGAAATAGTAGAACATCAAGAATTGATAAAAAGACAAATAGTAGCAGATATTATATC
>HF996732.1:6004-6726 GCA_000433335.1 Clostridium sp. CAG:1219
AAGATCAATATGCTTTAGGTCTATTAAATGATGACATTTCTTTTTCATATGAAGGATCAAGAACATTTTCACATGTAGTGGTAATAGCAGAATCAAAAGATGCAAAAAAATTGGCTAACAATATAATAGAGTACATAGATCTTATAAAGAATCAGGAAATAGATAAAAAGTTATTTGATTTAACTAAAAAGAAAAAAATAGGGGAAATGTTTTTGCTTTCAGATAGATTAGATTTAAGCTATAGAAGAGTAATTGATAAAATATTAAACGAAACTAAAATGTATGATGATGTTGAAATAATTAAGGCAATTACAGTAGATGATATAAAAAATTTTTTAGGCTTGCTTAAAAATGATGAAAATATGGTTGTTTCTGTAATAAAACAAAAGTAGATGTATAATATATGCTAATGTGCATACAATACTAAAGAAATTATGTATACAATGTGTCTTGTTTTGTCGAAAGTTGCGGTCGATTCTTTAATAATAAGTATTGACATTAAACGAGCAAAATGTTATAAATAATGTAGAAAAAGGAGTTGGTTTGCATGTTAGTGGAAGAAATTAATATTTTAAAAGAAAAAATGGAAAAACAAATTGTAGAAAATAGACCCTATAGGGAGATTTATGAAACTAGTGTTGCAATAGACGAGTTACTTGTTAGGTATTATGAAAAATATGGAATAGGTGGAAAATTTGTTAAAACTATTCCATATGATACGG
>HF996733.1 GCA_000433335.1 Clostridium sp. CAG:1219
TAATATATATATGAATAAAGTTATTCCTAAAATCAGAACAATTGCTGATAACAACATTATAAATTTTAGTATTCTTCTTTTCCCTAAATTATTCTTTTTATATTTTTTCAAAATAACACCTTCCCTAATTTTAATGATAACCGTATGTTAATTAATGCACATTATATCCTTAAATTGTAAGTTGTCGTTTGCTTTTACAATAAATAACTTACTATTCTTTTGTATTACTTTTTTTATATGATAGAATAGCACATACAATATAATAAATGCACATTATGATTCCAAATGGTGTTTCTTTTATAATTTGCCCTGTTTCTTGAGTTCCCATATATATTAATAATATTCCTACTGCTATTCCTAAAATACAACCCCACCATTTATTATTTTTCATAAGTAATGCTGCAATAAATAAAATTACTAAAGCTATCCATGCCAAAAAATGTATTGAATCAAAGGAAGATGCTATACCTAAAAAAATATATAAAATACACCCTAATACAAACGGTAAAAAATATAATATTTTTCTCATTATTATTACCTCCATAAATTTACTATTTGTTCATTTCTTTTTCAAATTCAAACATTCCATCATCTTCTTCATATATATCTTCTTACATATTTGGATCAGGATGCTTTTCATTAAAGTGAATATTTCTTTTATCAAAATATGGGGCACATGTCTTCCATACTTCAGTTTCAGGATATAATTTTTCAATTTTTTTCCATATTGCTTGACCAATTCCTTTACTTTGAACGCCAACTCTAACAAATAAGAAATCTAAATGATTAATATTGTTTTCATTTATTCCAACAATAGCACCACCAATAATTTCATTATTATCATCTATCATTTCGTAAGAATGACACTGGGGATTATTTAAAGATTTATCTATATCTTTTTCTGGTAATACTTGTGATTTATCTTTACCATAAACTGATTCATACCCATACTGAAATGATTCTCGCATATATTTTTTAAACTTATTAATATCTTCATCTCTTAATTTAATTAATTTCATTTTATCACCTGCAAATTACTATTTTTTACTATTATTTATCTTTAAATTCTTTGAATAATATATTAAATCAGTACAAGTTAAATTTCCATCTTTTATTTCTTCTTTATAATTATCAATAAAAAAGTTTTTTATTGTTTTTTCATACTTGTCAAATCCTTGTTTAACATAGAAGGGAATATTATTTTCAGTCGTTCCAACTAACATCTTGTCATATTTTTGTTTATAATTTCCACATAGTGATTTTAACAGCATTTTAGCGTAACCTTTATTTCTGTATTCTTCTTTTGTAACCAAGTTTTTAAGTTCAAGTGTTTTATAATCAATATGATAAATCACAGCAATAGAAAGTATATTTCCGTCTAACATTAAACCATATACATCAGAGTCTTCCAAATAACTTAGCACCATATTCTCCGAAGGATCAGCCTCTAAAAAGAATTCCATATACTCTTTTTTATTTTCAATTCTTTTTATTTCAACCCTTTTCTTTTTTGGTAGAGTATAAAAATTTGTCATATTGGTATTTTTAAAATTAATTTTCATCTCTTTTTCATCAAGTGAAAATATACAGCCACAATATTTTTGCATGTAAATTCCAGTACTTTTTGCTATTTCTTGTCCTTCTAAATAATGCGGTCTATAGTCAACATATATTCCAGAAATTCCATATTCTTTCTCTAGTCTTTTTAGAGTTTTTGATATTGATATATGATCTTGATATGGACTAATTGTAAGGGTAGTAGAAACCATATCAAATCCATTTTCCTTTGCATATTCAAATACTTTTTTTAATCTTCTATAATAGCAATATTCACACCTTCTACTAAATTCCTTATTTTGTTTTACTCTAAGTTCTACATCTTTTACAAATCCACTAATATCATAATCATCACTTATTATATATTTACATTTTTTTATATTACAAAGCTCCTCAAAAGCCTCTTTTCTTTTTTTAAATTCTGTAAGTGGATGAATGTTAGGATTATAAAAAAATGCAGTATAATCCACCTTTTCATATTCACCATTTTCATTTAATATCCCATTTTCTTCCAAATCTTTTTGTACATATGCAAAGCAAGGTCCACAGCAAGCATGCATTAATAACTTTCTCACTTTTTCCTCTCCTCTATATTTAAATGATTATATGCGAGGGAACTTACTATCCTTCCTCTTGGAGTTCTTGATAAAAATCCTATTTGCATAAGATATGGTTCATATACATCCTCTATTGTATCTTTGTCTTCACCAATCAAAGCTGCAAGTGTATCAAGTCCAACTGGACCACCATTAAAACCATTTATAATTCCAAGAAGCATTTCCCTATCTACCCTATCTAGACCGATTTCATCTATTTCTAGTTTATTTAAAGCTTCATTTGCAATCGTATAATTTATTTTGGTTTTACCCTCAAATTCTGCAAAATCTCTTACTCTTTTTAAAAGCCTATTTGCAATTCTAGGTGTACCACGACATCTTGAACCTATCTCTAGAGCTGCCTCATCGTCAATTTCAATATTTAGTATTTTAGCACTTCTTTTTATTATGGATGCTAGGTTTTCTGCACTATAAAGTTCAAGTTTGCTTATTATTCCAAATCTATCTCTAAGTGGTGCTGAAAGGCTTCCTGCTTTTGTTGTAGCACCAACTAATGTAAAATGTGGTAAGTCAAGTCTTATAGATTTTGCTGTAGGTCCCTTTCCAATAATAATATCTAGACTAAAGTCTTCAAGCGCTGGATATAGTATTTCTTCAACATTTTTGTTTAATCTATGTATTTCATCTATAAATAGCACATCGTTTTCTTTTAAATTAGTTAGTATTGCAGCAAGATCTCCAGCCTTTTCTATTGCTGGTCCTGACGTTACTTTTATATTACTCTCCATTTCATTTGCTATTATCATTGCAAGTGTTGTCTTACCAAGTCCAGGAGGTCCATAAAGTAACACATGATCTAGAGCCTCTCCTCTTTTTTTAGCTGCTTGTATATAAACTTTTAGATTTTCTTTTACTTTTTCTTGACCTATATACTCATCAATAGCTTTAGGTCTCAAATTAATTTCTTGAATTTTTTCCTCTTCTGAAGAGAATCCAAATTCAGGAGAAATAATCCTATTTTCCAACAAAAAAACACTTCCTTTTTCACTAAAATATTATATCAGAACATACATTTTAAGTCAATTGATTATACTATTTAAAAACAGTAAAAAGAAAGAAAAATAAAAAAACATGAAAAATATGTCATACCATAAAATTTCATGTTTTACTTTTCTAATAAATTTGTTCTATACTCTTAACTTTTCCATCTATAACTTCTAATTTTATTACACCTGGTGAGCTTACTTTTACAATTTTACCATTGTATACTAATTCAATATCATCATTTAGATTGCAATATTGACTTAAGAAAAATTTAATACTGGCACCATGACTAACAAAAGCTATATTTTTATTCTCATTATGCCCTATAACTATCTCGTTAAAAATTTCATTCATTCTTTTTACTACTTCTTCTCTTGATTCTCCACCATAATTTTTAAGTTTTTTATCAATTAGTTGTTCTTTCGTAAATGGTAGCTTCATTTTTTCTCCTAATAACTTTAATTTACTTAAAGAACCGTATCTTTCTTTCATTTAATCTTTCATCAATATTTAGCTTTATATTATTTCTACTGCATATATACTTTGCGGTAGAAATTGCTCTCACATAGTTACTGCAAAAAAGAGAGTCAATATTTTTTAATTCTTCTATATTGCTCATTTTATATGCTTGCCTCTCTCCTTCAATTGACAGTACAACTTTTTCGTTTTGGATTTGACTTTTTTGCTTAGTTTTCTTTTTACCATCAATTTTTAATTGTTCCGCATGTCTAATAAAAAAAATATTCATATCTAAACACCGCTTTAAATTATATCAAAGTAAGCTCATTTATACAATAGCCCTAACTTTGATATTTTTGTAATTATTTAATATAAATTTAACGTTATTTTTTTAAGTAGCGCATATAATTTAATATTAATCAAGGAGAAAAAAATGAAGATAGTTTGTATTCATAATAAAAAAATAATATTATTTTTTATAATTTTTATCATAATTTTACTACTTTTTTTAGGACTTTTTATATTTTTAAAATCTAATTCAAATGCCTCTATAGAAGACTCTCCAAAATGCAAAGAAGAATGTTACGATATAGATAATAAAAATTATGATGATTTTTTAATAGAACAATATAAATCAAAAAAACTTATGGCTTTAACATTTGATGATGGCCCGAGTAAGTATACAGATTTCTTAGTTTATGCACTATCTGAAAGGAATGTTCCTGCGACATTTTTTATAATAGGTGATAATGTAGTAAAATATGGGAGTTCTTTAGAAAAAGAAAAAAACGCAAATTGTGAGATAGGAATACATAGCTTTGTACATAAATTATTTACAAGACTAAAAGATGAAGAAATTAAAGAACAAATAGATAGTACAAAACTCGCCATCTTATCTGAAACTGATACAAATATAAAACTTATTAGAGTTCCTTATGGTTCTACATCAAAAAGGGTTGAAGGTGTAATTTCAAGTTGTAATTTAACATCTGTTTTGTGGGACATTGACTCCTATGATTGGAAATTTAGAAATACTAATAAAGTATATGATTATGTTTTAAAAAGAGTAAAAGGAAATCAAATAATTCTTATGCATGACACATACAAGACTAGTGTTGATGCTGCACTAAGACTAGTTGACACTCTAAAAGATAACTGTTATACATTTGTAACTGTATCAAAATTATTGGAAATAAAAGACATTGTAAATAATGAAAAGACTGAAAGTGAGGCTAATTAAAGCTTCCACTTTCAGTTTTTAATTTTTATTTATTTTATTGTTTTTAGTTGTATCCATAAATACTTTAGTATATGTATCTATTGCAAATTCTTTTACTTTTCTTTTTGTAATTTCAGACATAAATTTTGTATTGGTATTGTAAAGGTAAACGCCTCTCTCATTTTTTATTTTATAAAATACAGTTTCATTTACATCTTGAAGTATTTCTATTTGCATAGCTATTTCTTTTACATTTTCACCAGTATTTAAATTATATTTCCATAAATTATCATTATCAGAGGAATTAACATAGTATAAATAGTCATTGTACACATACATATACTTTGACCCATCTACCCCTCTCATAACACCTCTATCACTAGCGCTACAAATATCCGCAAGCTTTTTACAATCACTTCCATCTTTATTAATAGAATATATTTTATTTGAATCTGCTTTATTTACAAAATATAATTTATCTTTTGACTCAATTACATAAGACACATTAGCATCAGGCGCAATTTTAGATATATTATCTCCTTGCTTATCAAGCTTATAAAGTTGTTTTTTTATCTTTTCGTCCTTTGCCACAAAAATGTTATTTTCATCTGCTAAAACTTCTATTACATTATCTATATTTAAATATTTATTTTCCTTAGTTTGTAAATCATATTTATATAATTTACTATTATCAGCTAGTATCATATATACTTCATTTCCATATATAGTAAAGTTTTTTATATCTTGGTCATAAAGTTGAACTACATCTTTTTCATTTTTACTACAAGAAAAAAGCTTTCCATCCTTCATCCCTATTACATATTCTGGAGTAATTCTTATATTGTAAAACCCAAGTTCATATGAAACAGTACTTTCATTAAATCCATTCGAATATATAGAGTTTAGGGAATATTTAGGATTATACGAATATCCTTCCGTAACATAATAAACATTATAAAGGGCTTGACTGTTTACGCTATCATCAGCTAAATATGAAAAATTATTTTTTCTTCTATATATAACAATTTGAAATACTATATATAAAACTAATACTATAAAAAAGAGTGTTAAAATATAAGTTATCTTACTTTTTTTTCTTATTCTTTTTGATTGCTTTTTTTTCCTCTTTAAATATTCTTTTCTTGTTATCTTTTCATCTTCTTCTAGCTGAATTCTTTGCACTATACATTCCCACTTTCGTCAATACTCTACAAAAATATTATACAACACAAAATTATAAAAGTCTACATTTGTATAGCAATAAATTTTGTATTTTTTAGTAAAAAATGCAATCTAAAAAGACTGCATTTTTTTGATTTTATTATTTTACTGCCAACTAAGTATTGGGTAACCATTGTTTACGTTTTTTGTATCCTCTTTAAATGCGTTATCCCCATTTACTACTTCAATTATTGTTTTTGGCATAATTTCAATTTCATTTGCATATGTATTTTCACTTGTTTTATCTATTGAGCCAAACCCCTTCAAATAACTTCCTTTTATATAATAATTATCTTTAATTGACCATCCACTATAATTAGTAGTCCCAAATTTACCCGCAATGGCCCCAGTCTTTTTTTCATTTTGTGATTCAACTATTCCTTTATTATAACAATTCTCTATAGCTTTACAACCAACTACCCCTGCTATTCCTCCTGTATTATTATTTAAAGTTCCTATTACTTTTCCAACATTATAACAATTTCTTATTAAATTGGGTTGCGCTGCTATACCACCACATGCTCCATTATCTTGTTCTCCAATTTTAATCTCACCAGTATTATAACAATTTTCAACCAAAATACTAGAATGTGAATTTCCTACTATTCCACCAACGTACTTTTTGGCACTAACGTTTCCAATATTATAGCAATTTGATATGTTCTTGTAAGACGATCCTACTATTCCACCGCAATAGCTTCCTTCTGATAATAAATTTCCAATATTGTAACAATTTAATACTTGCCCATAACATTCACCAACAATTCCACCAATAATACCTGTACCTTCTATTGATGCTTTATTATAGCAATTTTCAATACTACACGAAGAACCTAAATACCCTGTTATAGCTCCAACTGTTCTTGTAGTTATAATTTTCCCTGATTCAACACCTATATTTTTAATATATCCACTTAAAACCCTCTCAAATATTCCTTGCCAAGATCCTGCATTGCTATTTATTGATAGATTATATATTTTTTTATGATTTCCATCTAAATACCCTCTAAAATCCTTACATATCCATTCTATATTGTTTAAATCTATGTCATTTTCTATTTTATAATATGATCCATTATTATTAGTAGCAAGATATCTAAATTCTTTTGCGGTTTCTATTATATATGGATT
>HF996734.1 GCA_000433335.1 Clostridium sp. CAG:1219
TTTCTATATATTGATCCAACTATATTCACCACAAAAATTATAATAAATTTTTCTCATAAAAAATGTAGAAAATACTTGTCATTACAAACTTTCGATAGACAAAATTTATTTTTAATACAAAAAAAATATCAAGATTTTTTTAAAATCTTGATATTTTTACATATATTTAATGATATTAATTTTCTGTTTTATTTCTTCTTAAAAATGGAGGAATATCCAAATCTATTTTGTAATCATTTGTTGCAGCAGTAATATTTTGTTTTGCTGAAGCATTATTTAAAGAATTCTCTACTGTTCTATTTATAATACTTTCTATATTAACTCCATCAAATCCTGATTTTGCAAAACCTGTAGCTATTACTGTAATAACAAGTTCATCTTTTAGATCTTCATTAATTACAGCACCAAATATAATATTTGCATCAGGGTCGACAGATTTTTGAACTAATTCTAGAGCTTCATTAATTTCAAGAAGTGCTAAGTCTTTACCACCTGTAACATTGATAAGAACTCCGCCTGCACCCTCAATTGATGTTTCAAGAAGTGGAGAATGAATAGCTTGTCTTGCAGCTTCTTGAGCTCTGTTTTCACCAACAGCTCTACCTATACCCATATGAGCTATTCCTGTATCTAACATTATTGTCTTAACATCAGCAAAATCTAGATTTACGAGACCTGGTATTGTTATAAGATCAGATATACCTTGAACACCTTGTCTTAAAACGTCATCTGCCATTTTAAATGCTTCAACTATTGATGTTTGTTTTTCAACAACTTGTAATAATTTTTCGTTTGGTATAATAATTAAAGTATCTACACATTGCCTTAATTCTTCAATTCCTGAATCAGCTTGAGTCATTCTTCTTTTTCCTTCGAAAGGAAATGGTTTTGTAACAACTGCAACTGTTAATATTCCCATATCTTTAGCAATAGATGCAACTATTGGAGCTGCTCCCGTTCCTGTTCCACCGCCCATTCCAGCAGTTACAAATACCATATCAGATCCTTTTAATGCTTCTGCAATCTCTGCTTTTGATTCTTCTGCACTGCATTTTCCAATCTCAGGATTAGCACCTGCTCCAAGACCACGTGTAAGCTTCTCACCAATTTGTATCTTTTTATTTGCTTTTGATATACTTAATGCTTGTTTGTCAGTATTAACAGAAATGAATTCAACACCTTTAAGGCCTGCTTCTATCATTCTATTAACACCATTATTTCCTGCTCCACCAACACCAATTACTCTTATTGTTGCTGTTCCAGCTTGATTTTCGTTTTCCATTATTTTTCCTCCCTATTACTACCATTATTCTTCATCATCATTTTCTTTAACTTTTTTAAATATATTTTTAAATTTAGATTTAGCCCCTTGAAAGCCACTTAAAATTCTATCCTTTAAGCTTAATTCTGTTATTAACTCTACATCACTGCTAACATGTTTGCTAATACCAAGTGTTGCTATGTATCTTACCATTCCAAATGCTGTCGTATGTTGAGGTTTTATTATATTTATCATCTTTGGACTACAAATTCTAACCTGTTTTCTTTTTAGTATTAACATAGCAAGTTCTTCGGCTCCTATAATATTACTTATTCCTTGTCCTGTCAATACTACACAGTCAAATTTATTTGTAAGCCCACTATCTATACTCATTTTCTTAATTATTTGAAATATTTCTTTAACTCTGGCTTCAATTATAGATACTATATCACTACATTTTATTATTGAATCCTTAGGGTCAGCTGACTGTTTAGTATTTAATTTTATATCATGATCATTT
This sequence comes from Clostridium sp. CAG:1219, assembly GCA_000433335.1. Lineage (GTDB taxonomy): Bacteria > Bacillota > Clostridia > TANB77 > CAG-465 > CAG-465. The sequence goes on from HF996734.1 coordinate 1,782, forward strand.
GTTATCATAGCTTTTATAGCCAAATTATATTGTTTTTTTAATTTGTCTGCCTCATCAGTAGTTATATTTAAAGTGAGTGCAATATCATTTGTTATATGATCTCCGCCAACAGGAAGTGTAGTATAAAACTCTATCTTAGAATCTTTATAAACTGATATATCTGTATGCATAGCACCTATATCAATTAAAATTACACCCATTTCCTTTTCTTCTGGCATTAATACTATATTAGATGTAGCTAATGTCTCTAGTATAAGACCATCCAGTTTTAATCCTGCCATATTCAAAACTTTTTGTACTTGCTCAATATACTCACCATTTGCCACTACGACTTCTGATTCCATTTTAAATGTTTTACAAAAAGCTCCCACAGGCTCTTCTTTATAAAGTCTACCATTAATTTCATATTGCGAAGGTATAATATCTATGATTTGTTCACCATCTTCTAGTTTAGTAGCTATTTGAGCTTTAGAGTATGCTTCGTATATATCTTTTATTGTCATACCATCATCAGGTTTTTCAACACCAGATTCTATAACAACTCTTTCTATTCTAGAGTTCATACCTTTTATATTTACATATGCAGAATTTACAGAAAGTTCTGACACTTCTTCAGCACCTTGTATAGCCCTCATTATAGCTTTGGCTGTTACCTGTAAATCTATTATTTTTCCTTTTTTTATTCCTGAATTTTTAGATAAGCCATGCCCTATTACTTCTATTTCGTTGAATTTATTAACTTGTCCAATAACGCAGCTGACTTTGGATGCTCCTATATCTAGACCTACTATAATGTCTCCTATAGCCACAGTTTACACCTCCAAAATTTGCTACATATATAATACTATTTTTTTTTTCAAAAAGCAATACTTTTTAGAAAAAAGCTGTAATATTTTTGTAATTTTTGTGAAATATTTTCTTAACATCTTTGATGATAATTTATATTGTTTTTTTCGTTTATTTTTTTAAATAGAAACAGGTATACTAAGAATACAAGTAGTGTAAAAGTTTTATATAACATAACTTGAATTATTGAAAATATAAACAAAATTATTAAAAGAAAATAAGATATATATTCTGTATAATCTTTCTTACAATTTTTTACCATAATTTTAACTATATTATACCCATCTAATGGAAAAATTGGGATTATATTTAATATTGCAAGAAACATATTGATTTGAAAAATCATAACCTCTTTTCTAAATATTAATGCTAATATAAGATTTGAGAGTGGTCCAGCAATAAAAATTAGCATTTTTTTAATGTAACTTTGATTCGAATATAATATATTATTTTCAAATACAGCGCTAACTCCACAAGTAGTTAGTTTTAATATTTTTACATTTTGCCCAAATATGCTACCTACTAAAATATGGGCCATTTCATGGAATAATATAAATAAATAACATACATAGTAAGATGCAAAATACCCCCTTACTTTTAAAGAAAAAATTGAGATAATTAGCAATGTAAAAAAAATCCATTCTATCTCAATTTTAAAAATTTTTATATCTATTTTCATATAATCCCCTTTAAGGCAATAATTTTTCCGGATCTATCGTTTTATTCTCATACCTTATTTCAAAATGAAGATGTGGTCCAGTAGAATATCCAGTACTTCCCATTTTTCCTATAATTGTAGAATTATCTACTGTTTTTCCTTCACTAGTTAATATTTCATTTAAATGAGCATACTTAAATACTACATCATTTGTTGTAATTTCTATATTATTTCCATAATATTTATTATTGTATTCTATTTTAGTAACAGTTCCTCTCGTTGCACTAAAAATTTCAGTATTAGCTTTATTTGCAATATCAAGTCCTGTATGATATTTACCTATATCTTTAAAAATTTCTTCCCTTTCTCCATATTTTGAAGTTATCGTTCCTTTTACAGGCCATTTAATTTCTATACCAAGTTCCTTTATCTTGCTTACTTCTTCATCTATATTATTTATAGAGCTACTGTCTTCCAAAGTTTCATTTCCACCGCCCATGCCGCCAATTTCTTCTACTTTTTCTGGTTCATCCTTTTTTTCCTCTTCATTATATATGGATACTTCACTTTCTTTTGATTCATTATATATAATTACATTTTCACGTAAACCATTATCTTTATTTATCATATTTGAAAATGAAAAATTTAATATATATGGTTTAATACTATTTTCATAATTATTCGTTACTAATTCCACCAATTTATCTGGAAATAAATAGTTTATATTTCCATATATTGTACTTATTTTCTCTTCAAAATAATTTAGAGTTTCTTCCTTTGAAAAATCTTTATTATATTCTTCAACAATTACTTTTATGTATTGATTATTTTCCAAATTTCCTTTATATAGCAATTTTACTATACTACAAATAATTAATAAAGTTACCGTTATAATACTTTTTATCACTATTTTACTCTTTATGCTATAAAATACTCCGCTTGTTTCTTCTTTTTCATTTACTTTATAATTACTTTTTACATGATGTCTCTTTTCATTACTATTTTCTAAGTAATTTCCTTGTAACATACTTTTTCTTAATCTTCTTGCAGCTACGACACCTTCCATAAAAAAATATACCTCCTAATTTTTTCTACATGTTTATTTTTATTATCTAAACAGTTAATTAGTAAAGTATATTTAAATTTTAATATTTTATTCCCACATATAAATTGTTTTTGATACTACGTTGGATTTTTTAAAACCAAATTCTCTATCAAAATAATCATAGTATGCTCCTGGAGTTATTATTCCACTAATCTTTATTATATTAATTCCACATTTTCCCAAAATTTCATCTGCTAGTTTAACACAATTTGTATTTAATACAAAATATGTTTTAAATTTTCCTGAATTAAATTTGTAAAATTTAGCACCTGTCGCATTATACAATTTACTTGCATAATCTTTACTTTCATTTTTTTCATGATAACTTTTTGGAAACCATTCATAAGTTTTTGACTTAATTTCCTTTATTTTATTTCTTACAGCCTCTTTTTGATCTTCATTTAATTTTATCCCATAGCCAACTATAAGTTTTTTAGTAGTTTCATTACAGAATTTCAAATATTTTTCTTTTTCTACTTCAAATAGTACCCCGTCACCTATTGCAGAGCTTAATACTACTTTTGCTTCATCATAAGAGCCATAGGATATCACTCTATCATCAAAAAATATATCTACATGTCCA
>HF996735.1:0-6007 GCA_000433335.1 Clostridium sp. CAG:1219
AACTTTCTTACAAAACTAGTATACTTTTTGCACAAAAAAGGTAATCAAAAATAAAATTTACTAGGTTTATTTTATGATTACCTTTATAATACTTTTAATTTTAAACAATAGGAGTAAATAGTCTGCAAATAATTTCAATTATTTGCTCAAAAATAGGTCTTTTCATGAAATCCTTTAAATTAATTTTATTTGAGTTTTCAAATATTTCGTTAAAATCATCAAGCATTTTCCTCTCACATGATGTCTTATACATTATATTCATACACTCATAATTTAAATTAAAACTTCTATAATCAAAATTTACACTACCAGCAATGCAGAAGTTACCGTCTATTAAGAATAATTTAGAATGTATAAATCCAGGAACATATTCATATATTTCAATTCCAGCCTCAAGGCAAATTTGGTAAAAAGATTTTGTAATTTTATTTACCAAAATTTTATCTGGTACACCTGGTACAGCTATTCTTACTCTAACTCCTTTTCTGGCAGCAGTAATTAGGGATATAGCAACGCTTTCTGGAAGTACCAAGTATGGTGTTGCTATATAAATATATTTTTCAGCATTATATATAGCATTTACATATGCAGCTTCTATAGAGTTTTTATTATTTTCAGGCGATTGTTCTACAGACATCACATATCCTACCTCATCTTCAAAGTTATCTGCTATTTGTTTTATATACTCGTCATAATTAAAACTCTTATTCAATATTTTTTCATACATCCTACCAAACATAACTATATAGCTTTTTACAGGTTTTCCATATAACTTGATACCACCATCTTTCCAATATCCATATTTTTCATCAACGTTTATATATTCATCTGCTATATTAATTCCTCCAGTATAAGCACATCTTCCATCTATAACGATAATTTTCCTATGATCTCTAAAAGAAGCATATCTTATAACGTTAAAAATATTATTATTGAAGAATATAAGTTCTATTTTATTCTCTGCTAAATAGCTTTGGAGTTTCTTTGGTTTTTTAAAAATGCTTCCAAGAGAATCTGCGATTATTTTAACCCTCACTCCCTGATTTGCTTTTTCGCACAAAATTTTTAATATCTTGTCTAATAAATCTCCTTTTGATATTATATAAAGCTCGATTAATATATATTTTTTTGCATTTTTAAGCTCAGCTATTAAAGACTCAAAAAATTCTTCACCAGTTTTTAAATATTCAATTCCTTGGCTTTTATATATTGGAAATCCTACCATTTTGTACAAATAATTAAATTCCATATTCTTTGTATTGTCTTCAATACTATCTAATAATTCAAAATTGTCCATTAAATATTTCGATGAATCTTGATTTATCTTTTTTATTCTTTCTAATTCTTTTTTAGAATATCTACTGTATCCAAATATAAAGTACACAATTATTCCAATTACAGGTATTAAAGTTATTATCAAAAACCAATATAATTTATATGTAGCACTATCTTTTCTAAACATTATATAAAATATTAAAGCCATTTTTACTACAAAATATATAACTCTAAAGGTACTTATTAAAAAAGATGCTTTTACATATGTAAAATAAAATACAAATACTTCAAATAAAACAAATAATATCAGTTCAAATACTTTTAACACATTAAGTGCAATCTTTACTAAATCTCTTTTTTTCTTTCTTTTTTTATTTATATCTTCCATAATATCACTATTCTTATTATTTGCTCAGCGTTTACTTATATGCAAAAAACAAACTTTTAGATAAAATAAAATATCTAAAAATTTGTTTTTAATTTACTTTTATTTATTTTTCATATCCATACTTCTTATAAAATTCTTCTTTAAATTCTATAAGTCTCTCTTCTTGTATAGCCTCTCTTACATCTTCCATAAGTTTCGTTAAAAATCTTAAATTATGTATAGATAAAAGCCTTGCCCCCAGTATTTCCTTTGCTTTAAAAAGATGCCTTATGTAACTTCTTGTATAGTTTTTACAAGTATAGCAATCACAATCTTGATCAAGTGTTGTAAAATCATAAGTATGGCAAGCGTTTAACATATTTAGCCTTCCATAATGTGTTAATGCTGTGCCATTTCTAGCCATTCTAGTTGGGAGAACACAGTCACACATATCAACACCAGCTAATACCGCTTCTATTAAATAATCAGGTGTCCCAACTCCCATTAAATACCTTGGTTTGTTTTCAGGCAAAAGTGGTGCTGTATACCTTAATATATCCAAAAACTCTTCTTTAGGCTCACCGACACTAATTCCACCAATAGCATATCCTGGAAAATCAAGCTCTATTAAATCTTTTGCACTTTTTTCTCTTAAATCTTTAAAAAAACCTCCTTGCACTATTCCAAATAATGCTTGATTTTCTGTGTTTTTATGTGCATCTTTACAACGCTTAGCCCACCTTGTTGTCCTTTTCATTGATTTTTCAACATATTCTCTTGTAGCACCATATGGAGCACACTCATCAAAACACATCATAATATCAGAACCTAGAGCATTTTGTATCTCTATTGCCTTTTCAGGTGATATAAATTTTTTAGTTCCATCTATATGTGATCTAAATTCTACGCCCTCTTCTGTTATCTTTCTTAATGCTCCCAAACTAAAAACTTGAAATCCACCACTGTCTGTTAGAATATTTCTATCCCATCTCATAAACTTGTGTAAACCACCTGCTTTTTTTATTAACTCATGTCCAGGTCTTAAAAAAAGATGATATGTATTTGATAATATTATATTTGCCTTAACATCTTGTTTTAATTCTTCTGGTGTCATAGCTTTTACAGTTGCTTGAGTTCCAACAGGCATAAAACAAGGTGTCATAACATCACCATGTGGCAGATGCATTACTCCAAGTCTTGCCCCTGTTCTTGGGTCTATCTTTTTTATTTCAAAATTTAACGCTTGTTTTTCTTCCATATACTATATCCTTCCTTTTAATACTTCTTCCCAATGATTTATAACATATGTACTATTATCTGTCATTTCTCCATTTTCGTACATTTTCTTAAATTCATCTATATCAACATACTTTGCATCACATGCTTCATTATCTGTAAATTTCACCTCATTAATATCAAAATTTTTATAAAATACATACACATCTTTTATCTTAAAATCGTCTTTAAGAATATCAGTAAAAAGTAATTTTCCAAAACCAAAATCAAGATGTAACCCTAGTTCTTCTTTTATTTCTCTTATAATAGCCTCTTTACTATTTTCCCCACTTCTTACTGATCCACCATTACATTCCCAAAGAAGTGGCAAATGCTTTTTACTCTCGGAACGCTTTGAAATTAATATTTTATTATCATCATTTACAATAATTGCATCTACTATAAGACGATATTCTCCGTCTTTTAATTTATCTATCCCACGTCTTATAGTTTTTCCTGTAACTTCTTTTTTTTCATTATATACATCTAATATTTCATGCATAAAGTAAGTATACCTCCTATTTTATATCAGTGATAAACATAGCATCCCCAAAGCTAAAAAATCTGTATTTTTCTTCAACTGCGTGAGTGTATGCGCCCATTATATTTTCTTTTCCAGCAAGAGCTGAAACAAGCATAATAAGAGTTGATTCTGGCAAATGGAAATTTGTAATCAAGCTATCAATAATTTTAAACTTATAGCCTGGATAAATAAATATTGAAGTTTCTCCAGATGCTGGGTATATTTTTCTATCGTCTTTTGAAGCGCTTTCAAGTACTCTACAAGTAGTAGTCCCAACAGAAATTACTTTTTTTCCTTCCTCTTTAGTCTTATTTATTATATCGCATACCTCTTTTGAAATTTTAAAGTACTCACTATGCATTTTATGTGTTTCTACATCTTCTACTTTTACTGGTCTAAAAGTACCAAGTCCTACGTGAAGCGTAACATAGCACACATTTACCCCTTTTTCCTCTACTTTATTTAAAAGTTCACGTGTCCAATGTAACCCTGCCGTAGGAGCTGCTGCAGATCCTAAGTTTTTTGCATACACTGTCTGATATCTATCTTTATCTTCAAGTCTTTTTGTAATGTATGGTGGAAGTGGCATAGTTCCAAGTTTATCCAAAATTTCATTGAATATACCTTTATATGAGAATTCTATTACCCTTTCACCATCCTCTAGTATATCGACTACAACTGCTGAGAGTAAAGCCTCATCAAAAATTATCTTTGTACCAATTTTTAATTTTTTTCCTGGCTTTGCTAAAACTTCCCATCTATCATTTTCTATATTTTTGAGAAGAAGTACTTCAATTGCCTCTTCTTTTTCTTCTCTATGACCATATAGTCTAGCTGGGATAACCTTTGTATCATTTAGGACTAAAGTATCTCCTTTTTCTAAATATTCAATTATATTTTCAAAACTCCTATCAAAATATTTACCCGTTTTCTTATCAAGCACAAGCAATCTTGACTTTGCTCTATCCTTAAGTGGTGTTTGAGCTATCAATTCTTCTGGTAAATAATAATTAAAATCACTAGTTTTCATCGTTTTCCTTTCTTTATGTTACAAAAGAACATAATGCTTATTTACATAACATTTATTATACCAAAAAAGTATACATTTATCAACATATTTATCTAAATCTTATTATTATATTTTCCTTTATTACTAAAATAAAAAAGCTCTATCTAAGCACTAGATAAAGCCTTTAAATTTATCTTAAAAATCCATTTATTATTTCTTCTTCTGCTTGTTTTTGACTAAGTCCTAAACTCATAAGTTTTATAAGTTGTTCTCCTGCAATTTTACCAATAGCTGCCTCATGTATCAGACTTGCTTCTACTGAAGAGGCTGTAATTTCAGGCGTAGCCGTAACACTTGCATTATCTTTTACTATTGCATCACACTCGCTATGAGCAAAGCACTTATTATTTCCATATATTTTAGAAACAAATTTTTGCTTTGAACTACCTTCTGCAACAGATCTAGAAACAACATGCGTACTTGAATTTTCCCCATTTAAATTAACTTCAAATACAGTTTTAGCCTCTTGAGTACCTGAAGTTAGTATTTTCTCAGATACTACAAAATTTGTGTCATCTTCTAGTGTGGCATTTGTTTCTCTTATCGTAGAGTCTACACCTTTTATTTGTACTGAATCCATTTCCATCGAACTACCACTTTTTAAAAATACATTTGTTACTGGATTTAAAACTCTTTTACCAGTACCTTCCCCTTCTCCATAATGTTTTTCTATATATTTTACTCTTGAATTTTCTCCTATATAAAAAGTATGAATACCATCATGTTTTGAAAGCTTTTCATGATCATTATGAATACCACATCCTGCTACTATAACTACATCGCAATCTTTTCCTACATAAAAATCATTATACACTAAATCGTTCATTCCACTTTCTGTTAATATTACTGGTATATGTAAAGATTCCCCTTTTGTACCATCTTTTATAAAAATATCAATTCCTGGTTTATCTTCTTTAGGTACTATATTTATATTATTTGTTACTTTTCTTTCAATTCCTTTTCCATCTTTTCTTATGTTATAGGCTCCTTTTCTTAATCTTTTTATATCAACTATGCTTGATAATAAACTACTATCTATACTTGTTAATCTTTTCTGCATTAACATATCCTCCTAAAACTTACAACACTTCTTATTTTTATTTACTCCATCATCTATTTTCATTATATCAGATGATGTTAAAATGTTTTCTACTTTTCCATCTTTTATTAGCACAACCTCATCTGCAATATTTAAAATTCTTTCTTGGTGAGATATTACAATAGTAGTACCTTTGATTATATTTTTAATGTCTTCAAATATTTCAGTTAATTTACTAAAACTCCAAAGGTCAATACCTGCTTCTGGTTCATCAAATACAGTAAGTGATGAATTTTTAGCTATTACTGACGCAATCTCTATTCTCTTTAGTTCTCCACCAGAAAGTGATGAAGAAACTTCTCTTTCTAAGTATTCTCTTGAACAAAGTCCGACTTTAGATAAAATACTACACGCTCTTTGTCTGTTCATATCTCCTCTACTGGCAATTTTCAATAAATC
>HF996735.1:6059-6449 GCA_000433335.1 Clostridium sp. CAG:1219
AACGGGTTGTTGAAAAGCAAATGAAATCCCTTCGTTTGCTCTCTCATCAATTGACATATCTGTAATATCTTTCCCATTAAATATTATCCTGCCACTATCTGGTTTTTCTATCCCCATAATAATTTTAGCAAGCGTAGATTTCCCACTTCCATTTGGCCCAGTTATTGCTAAAAACTTATTGTCTTCTACTTTTAAATTTATTCCCTTTAATATTTTTTTATTATCTCTTTCAAACTTAATATCAATTAGTTCTAACATTTTTTCCTCCCACTCATCAATTTGTTCTTTACTTCATATTTAATACATTTCTTGCATTTTTCTGAGGTTTCACTACAATTGCATAAACTACCTAAATCTAAAATTTTTTCCACTAATAGATCAATTTTATTT
>HF996736.1:0-1820 GCA_000433335.1 Clostridium sp. CAG:1219
GACCGACTATTTTTATCTGAGCATTGGTTACAGCCAAAAGAAGGTCCTCACCTGTAGGTTTTAAGCCAACATTTAAAAGTGCTTTTACGGTGTGATATTGATTTTTATCGATAGCATACGATAACATCTTTGTGTCATCAACGTTACAGGGGTTTACTGAGATATCCCTTGTTTTTAATTTGTTTTCTGTCATTAGACTAAAACCTCCATAATTTAAAAATTTTTCATTATAAATATAATATAACGTAAAAAGTATTATAACATATATTTTTCAAAAAGTCAAAAAAGATAAACTGAATTTTTCATTTGTTCCATTTTTTAAAATTAAACTAAATAGTTTAATCCTTTTAAATTGTACTTTTTAGGTTATATATTGTGTCAAGCAATTCATCCGAAAAAATTTTTAATTGTTCTTTATTTTTAATTAAGCTTTTATCAACATTTATAGGTTTTCCATATATTATTTTTACTTTAGAGAACATTTTTGCATTTTTTGTTATATATACAGGAACTATTGGTACACCAGCTTTAGCCGCTATGTAAGCTGGTCCCACCTTAGCCTCACCTCTTTCTTTTTCTACTTTCATTCTCTCACCTTCTGGGAAAATTAAAAGTTTTCTTTTTTCTACGTCTTTAAATAAATTTATAGCATGAAGTATACTTTTAACATCTTTTTCTCCTCTACGTATCGGAAAAACTCCAAAATGTTTATATAATTTTGCTAAAAATTTATTTTCAAAAAGTTCTGCCTTAGCCATTATACATAAATGTTTATTATTAGAATATATCCATGCAGGCTCCACCGTATTAGAGTGGTTTGGGCAAATCAAACATTTATCAAGGTTTCTAACATTTTCTTTACCATAAAACTTTACTCGATAAAATATCTTACAAAATATTATGTTTATAAAAAAGCGTATTATAGCTCTCATTTATTTTTCATCTATCCTTTCAGCTATCATGTTTAGTATTTTTTCTGCTGTTTCTTCCACTGTATTATAAGAAGTATCAATATCTATAGCATCCTCTGCTTTTAAAATTGGAGCTTCTTTTCTTTCCCTATCATCTCTATCTCTTTTTTCTAAAAGAGCTTTTACTTCTTCATAAGTAGTATTGTTTCCTTTTTTGTTTAAATCCTTGGTTCTCCTTTTTGCTCTAACTTCCATAGAACATGTAAAATAAAATTTAAAATCAGCATTTGGAAATACTACGGTTCCTATATCTTGACCGTCTAAAACGACAGATATAGTATTTGCCATATTTCTTTGAAGCTCTAATAATTTTTTCCTAACTTCTTTTATTTTTGAAACATATGATGCAGCCATAGAAACTTCGTTTGTTCTAATAAAATCAGTAACATCCTCATTATTTAAAAACACTAGTGTTTTAAGTCCTTTGTATTCTAATTTTACATCTATTTTATCTAAGTTTGAAATTACACTTTCTTTACTTAGTTTTATATTATTCTTTACAAAAAAATATCCTACCGCTCTAAACATTGCCCCTGTATCTATATGAACAATATTTAATTTGTTAGCAATATAATCAGATACTGTTGATTTTCCAGTGCCAGGTCCACCATCTATTGCAATAATTATTTTTTTATTTAATTTAACCATTTTACCTCTTCTCCTCTTTATTTTTACTAAAAAATATGATATCATATGTATGTTAATTTGTAAAGATATTAAAAAGTAGGTGGTTAAAAAATGGCAAAAGAATTAAATTACTTGGATAACAAAATAATAATATTATATGTTTTGCAAAACTCCTCGATGAAATCTCTTACAATAGACCAAATAGTAAAATATTTAGAAGAG
>HF996736.1:1874-8043 GCA_000433335.1 Clostridium sp. CAG:1219
ATAGATTCACTAAAAAAAAGTAATTATATTTCAGAAATTATCGAAGATGACACTAAGCTATATATGCTTACAGATTTAGGAATTTCTACACTTACAGAGCTTCTAGAGCTTATTCCTGGAGTAGACTTATACAATTTAAAAAAAATGATAAATAAAAATACCGTAAAAATTAAAACCGACTATTCAATAGGTACTAATATTATACCCATAAAGTCAGATGAATATAAGATTTCTTGTTATATAAAAGATGGAACTGACGAGTTAATTAATATAACAATGTATGCAGGAACAAAAGACCAGGCAAAAAACATATCAAAAAATTGGAGTGAAAACTCGGAAAAAATTTATACAAAACTACTATCACTTATGACTGTTGATACACAAAACAAATATATAGAAAATAATAAAGAGGAGATTGATTAAAGATGTTAGATATTAAATTTGTAAGAGAAAATCCTGATATAGTAAAGGAAAATATTAAGAAAAAATTTCAAGATCATAAACTTCCACTAGTTGATGAGGTTATACAATTAGATTTAGATATTAGAAAGCTAAAACAAGATGGAGATACACTAAGACAAGATAGAAATAAGATCAGTTCAGAAATTGGCTTGCTTATGAAAGAAAAAAAAGAAAATGAAGCTAGTGCAAAAAAACAAGAAGTAATATCAATAAATAATTCTTTAACTGAAATTGAACAAAAAGAGGCTAAACTTGCTGAAAAACTAAAAGAAAAGATGATGAAAATCCCAAATATAATTGATCCTTCTGTTCCAATAGGTGAAGATGATTCAAAAAATGTAGAGAATGAAAAATTTGGTGAACCATTTGTGCCAAACTTCGAAATACCATACCATGCTGATATATGTGAGGCACTTGAAGGTCTTGACAAAGAAAGTGCTGGAAGAACAAGCGGAAACGGATTTTACTTTTTAACAGGAGATATTGCTCGTCTTCATTCTGCAATGCTATCATATGCAAGAGATTTTATGATTGATAAAGGATTTACATATTGTGTTCCCCCATTTATGATAAGAAGTGATGTTGTAAATGGAGTTATGAGTTTTGAAGAAATGGATGCTATGATGTACAAAATAGAAAATGAGGACTTATATTTAATAGGCACCTCTGAACACTCTATGATAGGAAGATTTAAAGGACAAACTGTGAAAGAATCTACTCTTCCGATATGCCTTACATCTTATTCTCCATGTTTTAGAAAAGAAGTTGGTTCTCACGGAATAGAAGAACGCGGTTTATATAGAGTACATCAATTTGAAAAACAAGAAATGGTTGTCCTTTGTAAACCTGAAGATGCTATGGAATGGTATAACAAAATGTGGGGTTATACAGTTGAGTTTTTTAGAAGTTTGGATGTTCCTGTTAGAACACTTGAATGTTGTAGTGGTGATCTTGCAGATCTTAAAGTTAAATCTTGTGATGTTGAGGCTTGGTCTCCAAGACAAAAAAAATACTTTGAAGTTGGTTCTTGTTCTACACTTGGTGATGCTCAAGCAAGAAGACTCTCAATAAAAGCAAGAGGAGAAAAAGGAAACTATCTTGTTTCTACTCTAAATAATACAGTAGTTGCCTCTCCAAGAGGACTTATAGCAGTTTTAGAAAATAACTACAATGAAGATGGAACTGTATCTATACCAAAAGTTCTACAGTCTTATATGGGTGGCAAAAGTAAAATAGAAATTAGAAAATAATATAAAAATTCAAGGCAGTACAATTTGTACTGCCTTATTTCTAGTCTTCATGATAAAGACTTTTCTTTATCAGACTATACTGTGAACTTACCTTTATAAGTGACATTATATCAGAGAAAAGTTTTGGGAACTTTGATAAAGTCTTAATGCTCTCTCCTTCAGAAAGCAGCCTGACAAGTTCAACAGATAATATATAGTAACTCTCTACCTTACCATATGTTTTTTGCATTGTAGCTCCCATTCCAGAAAGATTAATTAAATTGTGAACTTTTGAAATAAATTCTCTATCTGATATAGTAGGCTTCTTTTCACCTAATCTTATTTCATCAATTGTTAATTTAATCTTCCTTCGCAAACTTTCTACAGTTTCAATATAGCAAGTTCTTGCTTCAGCTAATTGTTTTTGAATTGATACTCTTACTTGATTAAAAAGATTTGCTGAATTTAAAAGAGCAGCCTCACTCTTTTGAGACTCACTAAGTTCAATGGAAAGAATTTTTCTACAGAACTTATTTTCGCAACTACTAACTGGTACACCTTTTAAGTATTTCACAAGAATCTGTAAACCTTTCTCTTTAGCATCATAACAGCTATAGATATTATTTTGCTCAGCCAATCTAGCAAGTTCGACATCGTCTTTCATTAATATTGACCATATGGGATTATCAAACATTTCAACATCTACACCATGATCAACTAAAAATTTCATTTAAAATTACCTCCTAAAAATTTTTATAGATTTTATGTCAAGCTAGATACATTATACAATAATACCCACATTTTGTCAAACTTCTTTATTTTTTAAAATAACTATGTTATACTATAATAGTTAGATATGTGAGGTAAAAATATGCTAAAAAATATAAAATTCGAAACATCTGTTTTTTCAAAAGACAAAATAGTAAAAACTGACCTTCCGCAAATTGTTTTGGTAGGCAAATCTAATGTAGGAAAATCTTCTTTTATAAACGCCCTAGCAAATCATAATAGTCTTGCTAAAGTTGGACAAACTCCTGGGAAAACAAAATGTTTAAATTATTATAATGTTGATAATAAATTTTACATAGTTGATCTTCCTGGATATGGATATTCAACTATGACAAAGAAAGAAAAAGAACAAACAAGTTTACTTATAAATAAATATATAGAGAATTCTAAGTTAATAAGACATATATTATTTATCGTAGATATCAGACATAACCCAACATCTGATGATAAAATAATGTATAACTGGCTAATATCAAAAAATATTCCTTTTACTATAATAGCAAATAAATCTGATAAAATAGCCAAAACTAAACTTGATGAGTATTGTCTTAATATAACAAAAAAATTATTTGCGAAAGAAGACATTATCGCATTTTCTTCAAAAGATAAAAACAATTTAGAGAAAATAGAGCAAATAATAAACGAGGTGTGCTAATTTCACATCTCGTTTATCATTTATTTGTTTGTTAATCTCTAAATACGCTACTATGCAGCCTAAAAAGATCTTGAATCATGAAATTAAGTTCGTATATTCTATTAAATCTAGTTATGAATATACATACGTCTTCAGGGGATATCTCATAAAAAGGTGTTATCAGCTGAATATAACTAGATTTTAGAACTGATGAATCATGAATATTAATATAATTCACTACACTTTTAGCCTCAGACTTTATTTTTTTAAGTATCATCTCTGCTTTAGAACCCTCAGCCACATGATTTTTTATTGCTTCCTCTACCTCGAAAATTAGACTTTGGCAAAGTTTCAAAAATGATTTTCGAACAATCTCAATATCTACATTGTCAGGATAATCCATATAAAAATCCTTTATGTTTAAATAGCTTGCCTGATCTACATTCTTACTTAAAAGCCTTTTAGACACAGAGCAAATTTTTCTTACCAAATTCTCTTCATCTTCTGTAGCTTTTTTTGCTTTTACGTTATCTATAGCTTCCATACATCTACAATATGGATCTTTAGGATCTACATTGCATTTTTCTGCAGCCTCTCTTAAGTCACACCATCTGTCTGATAGTATCTGCCAAAGATTAGTCATAAAAATATTGGGATTATAGCTTAATTCCTTATCCATGTTTTTTCCTCCTAAATAATTATATTTTGGAAAATTTTAATTTTCATTGAGTATTATACATTTTTTTTAAAATTTGTCAATAAAAACTAAAAAATTTACGTTACTTTTTTTATCATTGACATTATTTATCACTTTCACTTGCTATGTTTATAAGTTTATCAAGTCTGTGTTTAACACCAGATTTGGATATTTTATATTTTTTTGACAATTTCTCACTTAAAAATTCAATACTTTCATTTGGATATTTTTCTCTTAGCTTTGCAACGTCTTTTAATTTATCATCTAAACTACTATATTTACCGTACTTTTTTATTTTGTTTATAGCATCTATTTGTTTCATTGATGCTGTAATTGTCTTAGAAAGATTCGCAGTTTCGCAATTAATATTTCTATTTATATTATTTTTTAACTCCTTTTCTACTCTTATATTTTCAAATTTAAATAAAGATGCTGAAACTTCCATCATGCTAAGTAGTAATGAAATTTGTTCTGCTTCCTTAATATACACTATATATTGATTAGTATTCTTTCTTTTTATAAGTTTAGGAGTAAATTCAAGCAAAGACAACAAGTCTACCATATATTCAGAGCAAGATTTATTTCTAAATGCAATTTCAAAATGATAATTAGTGGCTGGATTTATTATACATCCCGAACTCAAAAACGCACCCTTTATAATAGATTTTATACAGCACTCATTTAACTTTGAAATATCAAAGTATGTTGAAAAATCTTTTTTTACTTGATATTTATTTTGAGTAAGTGTTATATACTCTCCAAATCTTTCAGCATCTATACAACACATACTTTTTTTACTAACTTTAAATTTACTTAAAATTTCTTCTTTTATTTCTGATGAAAACGACATACTACCACCCTATCATTTTTGGCATAATCTTTAATACACTCTATTATATCATAATACTCATAATTTTTAACCAGTTTTACTATATCATCTAATTCGTCATATCCAATTTCAAAAATGAGATATCCTAAATTATTCATAATTTTTTTTGATTCTTCAAATAATCTCTTGTAAAATATTAAGCCATCTTCCCCACCATCAAGTGCTAGTATTGGTTCTTTTTTTACCTCTTTTTCTAAACTATTTATATCATTACTTTTGATATATGGCGGATTTGATGCGATAATATCATACTTTTCAGTTTCATTTAAATTAGAAAACATATTGCTCTCTAAAGTTTCACACTTTCTTTTTGCACCATTTAAAGCAATATTTTTATTTGCAACATTTAATGCTTTACTTGAAATATCTATTAATTTTACTTTTTCTATACTAGAGTTTATAGCCACAGATATACCAACGCAACCACTTCCCGTGCACATATCTACCATATTTTTTAGAGAAAATTTATCTATATATTTTATTGCAGTCTCTACCAATACTTCTGTATCACTTCTTGGTATTAATACATTTTCATCAACATAGTACTTTTCTTTATAAAAATTTTGCTCATGTGTTATATATTGAAGTGGCACATTGTCAAAATACATCTTTTTTATAGCCTCTATTATGCTATTTTTCAAACTTTCATCACAATTTATATCATTTAATAGTAAATTCAATCTATCATATGGGATACCTAAATAAAAAGAAATTATTTTATTTATTTCAAATTCTTTATATTCTTTTATATCATTATTATTCAGAAAATTTTTTACATAGCTTTTTAATTCTTTCATATTCATTTTTAATCATCCCTTAAAGTAAAAATAAAGAGGCACTACAATAGTGCCTCTTTTATCTTTATTTTTTTCCATATTTTTCCATGAACTTAGCAGCTCTACCTTGACTAGAGATAGCTTGTTTTTGACCAGTAAAGAATGGATGACATGCACTACATGTATCAACTCTCATATTATCTTTAACAGATCCAACTTCAATGGTATTACCACACACACATCTAATAGTTGCTTGCTTATATTCTGGTTGTATATCTTTTTTCATCACAAATCACCTTCCTAAAATAGTTTTTCAATTTACTTATCTATTTTAGCATATAAAAAATAAAAAAACAAGCTTTTATTTAATTTTTTTAAAATATTTCATATAATGTAGTATGGAGGTGATCTTTTGATAAATAAGGATAACTTAATTAATTATTTTCTATGTAATTCAAAATTAAAACTTCCTATAACATCTTCTCACTACATAAATACTAAAGAACTGGCTACTTTTAAAAATTTTTCTTCTATAGAAAATACACTTACTTGTTTTACTACAAATTTAAAATGTTTTTGCAATAATTTTTTTTATAAATGATAAAAATTAATGTGACAAAAATCGTTGTTTTTTTATTATTAATATGATATACTAAAAGCGATTTTTAGGCACATTTTAGGAGGTTATATAAT
>HF996736.1:8082-18758 GCA_000433335.1 Clostridium sp. CAG:1219
ATGGTCCTTGTAGACTAGAGGGAACTGTAAATATAAGTGGAGCAAAAAATGCTGCTGTAGCAATCCTACCTGCTACGCTACTGGTAAAGGGAAAGTGTCACCTAGAAAATGTTCCAGACATTAGTGATATTCGAGCTTATCTTGAAATATTAAAATCACTAGGCTCAGAAATTACTTTTATTTCAAAAAATGAATTTATTGTAGATAACACAAATATAGACACAGCAATTAGTTCATATGAACTAACTAGCAAATTTAGGGCTTCTTACTATCTTTTAGGCGCTCTAATCGGGAGATTTGACGATGTAAGAATTAGTCTACCTGGTGGATGTAATCTTGGCGCACGTCCTATAGATCAACATATAAAAGCATTGGAAAAACTTGGTGCAAATGTTGAAGTAAAAAATGGAAATGTATATGCTACTAAAAAAGAAAGATTAAAAGGCGCAAATATATTCTTTGATGTGGTTTCTGTAGGCGCTACTATGAATGCTATGCTTGCTGCCACTTTATCTGATGGTGTTACAATACTAGAAAATGTAGCAAAAGAGCCTCATGTAATAGACCTTGCAAACTTTTTAAATTCAATGGGAGCTGACATCAGGGGTGCTGGAACAGACAGAATAAAAATCAGAGGTGTTGAAAGCTTAAGGCAAAAATCTAGCTATTCAATTATACCAGATCAAATAGAGGCTGGAACATTTATGGTGGCAGCGGCAGCTACACAAGGTAACGTAACAATTGAAAATTGTATTCCAAAACATCTTGAACCAATAACTGCAAAGCTAAGAGAGGCTGGAGCAACTGTTACAGAATCTTTAACTAGTGTTAGAGTAACTATGACAAAAAGACCAGAACCTTTTAGCATAAAAACAAGTCCATATCCAGGGTTCCCTACAGATATGCAACCTCAAATGTGTGTACTGCTTTCTATTTCGAAAGGAACTGGATCAATAGTTGAGGGTATCTGGGAATCTAGATTTCAATATACTGATGAACTAGCTAAAATGGGAGCTGACATTTCGGCTCATAATCAAACTGCAATTGTAAGAGGCGTTGAGAGGCTCTCTTCTGCTCCGGTAAGGTGCCATGATCTAAGAGCAGGAGCTGCCATGATAATTGCTGGCCTTGTAGCAGAAGGCACTACAAAAATCACAAATATTCATCATATATTACGTGGATATGAAGACATTACGGAAAAATTTAATGCTCTTGGAGCACATATTATGTACATAGAAGAAAAAGAAGAAGGTTAACAAAATGATAAAAATGCACCCATTATATAGTTCAAGTTCTGGAAATATGTTTCATATTGAAACTGATAAAACAGACATCTTAATTGATATAGGCGTTTCATATAAAGCTATAATTCAGGGATTAAAAAGTATAAATAAAGATATATCCGACATAAATGGAATATTAATCACACATGAACACATAGATCATATAAAAGGAATTTCACTGCTATGTAGAAAAAATGATATTCCAATATATGCTTGTAGTGATACTGCTACATATCTTGAAGACTATCTTTCAGAACAAAATATAAAATCTAGAATTATACGTGTAGAATATAATGTACCTTTCAAAATACTAGATTTTGAAATAACACCATTTGAAACTTCCCATGATGCGGTTGCTCCATGCGGTTATGATATATATACAAATGGAAAACATGTAGCTTATGCTACCGACCTTGGTATTATTACTGATGATATTACATCACATTTTAAAAACTGTGACTTTGCAATATTAGAAGCTAACTATGATAAAACAATGTTAGAATTCGGCGCTTACCCTTTCAACACAAAAAGAAGAATTGCTGGAATTAAAGGCCATCTTTCAAATGAAGATTCCGGAAAACTTATCGCAAGTATGTATAATTATAATTCAAAAAACTATATATTATCTCATATGAGTGAAAATAATAATAACATTGAAATGGCAAAACAAAGTATTAATTGCATACTAGAAGAGCAAGGAATAAACTTAGAGGATATTTCTATAAATTTTGCCTCTAAAAATCTATCCTCAGAGGAGTATACAATATTATGATAAATATTAAAATTATTTGTATCGGTAAAATGAAAGAAAAATCTATGAAGGAAGTTTTAGATGAATATATCAAAAAGCTTTCAAAATTTGCTAGACTTGACATAATTGAGCTTACAGATGAAAAGATACCCGATAACGCAAAAACTGCTGAGATAAGTAAAATTAAAGAAATTGAATCGAAAAAAGTATTAAATACAATAGATAAAATTGGCAAAAAATATGTTTTGGCTTGTGACCCTAATGGAAAACAACTAAATTCTATTGAATTTGCAGACACTATAGAGTCCTCTCTTCTTTTAAATTCAACTCTTACTTTTGTTATTGGAGGTAGTCTAGGTTTAAGTGATACGCTAAAACAAAAAGCCAATAAGTTGATATCTTTTTCTAAACTTACTTTCCCACATCAGCTTTTTAGAGTTATACTTGCAGAACAAATTTACAGAGCTTTTAAAATTATAAATAATGAAACATACCATAAGTAATTGGTATGTTATTTTTTTATTATTTTTCTCTCAGGTATTCCAACTACTGTACTTCCTTCTTCAACATCACATAATACAACAGAATTGGCGCCTATTTTTACGTTATCTCCTATAAGTATATTTCCGAGTATTTTACTACCAGATCCAATAAACACGTTATTCCCTATAGTAGGATGTCTCTTAATGCATTTTTTTCCGGTTCCACCAAGAGTAACTCCGTGATATATAGTGCAGTCATCTCCTATTTTAGTTGTTTCTCCTATAACTACTCCCATTCCATGATCTATTACTAATCTTTTTCCTATAGTAGCTCCTGGGTGAATTTCTATACCAGTAAAAAATCTATTTGTCTGTGAGACAAATCTTGCTAAAAAATATAATCCTTTTATATAAAAAAAATGAGCAATTCTATGTATTATTATTGCCTTATATCCTGGATACAAAAAAATAACATACCAAATGTTTCTTGCTGCAGGATCTTTTTTAACAAAATTTTGAGCATCTAAATACATTTCATTAAAGACTTGTTTAATTTTACAAAAAAAATTCTTCAAAAATATATCACCTCCGCTTATTATAATATATTTTTGAAAAATCTTATTGTTACATTAATCTATTTATAAATTTATTCTTTTTATACTAGTTGCAATATTTTTCGTATCATCAGTTTCTACAATTATTGCATTAAAAATCGCACTATTTTCTGAACATTCATATTTTATCTTTTCACCAGTTACAAACCTTCTGATTGCAATCTCCTTTTTTAATCCAAGTACGCTATCAGAAGGCCCTGTCATACCAACATCTGTAATATATGCCATCTTTCCATCTATTATTTTTTCATCTGCAGTCTGTACATGTGTGTGTGTACCAAAAACACATGTAACATCATCTTTAAGATAATATCCCATAGCAATTTTCTCTGCTGTAGCTTCTGCATGAAAGTCAAGGAAAATATAGTCTACCTTTAATTCTTTTAATTTCTTTATTATCTTTTTTGCGCTGTCAAAAGGGCATATAGAATTTTCCTCTTTTACTTCTCCTATATTTACTCTTCCTATCAAATTCATTATAGCTATTTTTTTTCCATTTTTTTCAACTAATATATATTCCTTATCCTCAAGATTAGTAATGTTTGAAGGAATTATAAGTCTTGGCAATTCCTTATACATAGTAGCCATTTCTTTTCTGTAATATATATGATTTCCCATAGTAATCGCATCTACTTTTGCTTTAATCAATCTATCATATTCTACTTTTCTTAATCCCTTACCATTTGCGGAATTTTCGCCATTAGCAATAATAAAATCAATATTTTCCTTTAATGTTAACTCTTTTATTTTTCTCTCAACCATATTAAGTCCAGGTTGTCCGAACTATATCGCCAATTATTAAAAACTTCATATCTTATGCTCCTATTTTCGTTTATTATATTACTATATAACATAAAAAAAGTCAAGAAAAATTCCCAAATACACCATTACATAAAAGTTAAATTATGTAATAATGTATCCAGGAATATATTCAAATTACTTACCCTTTAAAATTTTAAGTATATTCTTATTACCTCTTTCCCTCGCTGCAGAAATTACTTCATTATTTTTCCTGTCTGCTCCGAACTTTATAAGTTTCCTTACTATTTCTTCATTGTTTTTCTTTACAGCCAACACTAATGCAAAACTTTCAAAATTATTTACCGGCACTCCTGCTTTAAGAAGAATATCTACCATTTCAATATTTTCTCTTCTCACAGCTTCACACAGTGAATAATTTCTTTTTGAATTTACATTAATATTATTATTTAAAAGTAACCGAACAATGTCTAAGTTCTCAGACTCAACAGCATAAATTAGCGCATCTCCGTCATTTCTGTTTACATCTTCTCCAAGCTTTATTAGTTTTTCTACTACAGAATAGAGGTTATACCGTGCTGCATAGATTATTAGCGGAACATTATTTACAAAAATTTCAGTATTTTCTCCTATCAATTCCATTAAACGTTTCGGGTCCTGTACCTCATCACTGCACGTTGTAAGACAGATTTTTTCAGCTTTAGTGCTCATATAAGATTTTCCTCCTGCAAAATATTGCATATAACAAAATGTTTAAATTCTAAGGTATTATATCACAAATTCCTCTATTTTACAACGATTTTATACGGCTGTTCTTTTAGTATTTTGGCATCTTGAACCTATAGTGTCAATTAGTTTACCATCACTATATATCGAAACTAACTCACAATTATTTGCACAACCGCTACAATCAGATGACTTAATATCAAATTTTTTATTTTTAATGTCAAAATCAAAAGGTAACTTCTCAGTAGCAGAATTTTTCGAAATTATGGCTATTCCCAGTGCACCAAAAAGATGTGAGTCTTTATCTACATATACTTTTTTATGTAATAACTTTTCAAATGCCTTTACAACACCAATATTTTTACTTACTCCTCCTTGAAATACTACTCTATCCTCTATTTTTTTATTTTTACACAAATTGTTTAAATAATTTTTTGCAACAGCCTCACATATACCTGCTATAATATCTTCTTTTTTAGCACCAACCTGTGCTCTATGAACTAAATCAGATTCAGCAAATACTGTACACCTTGCAGCAATTTTAGCAGGATTTTTAGACGTAAGAGCAATTTTTCCTATATCTTTTACGTCTACTCCAAGTCTCTTTGCCTGTGAAGATAAAAAAGCACCTGTTCCAGCAGCACAAAGAGTATTCATTGCATAATCTACTACTACCCCATTTTTTATAAATATTATTTTTGAGTCTTGACCTCCTATTTCAAGAATTGTAGAAACGTCTTTATATCTTGACATAGTTCCAACTGCATGAGCAGTTATTTCATTTTTTATTACATTTGCACCAAGAATACTACCAATTAGATTTCTAGCAGATCCTGTTGTACCAATCCCATATAATTCTACATTAATACCAAAATCATCTATTTGTTTTTTTAAGCTTTCTATAACTTTTTTTGTAGCATCAATCGGAGAAGCAGATGTCTCTAAATATTCAGACGCAATTATATCATTTTTTTCATTTATTATTACTCCCTTAGTAGATATAGAACCTATATCTACCCCTAAAAAATACTTTTCCAAATTTACACAACTCCTTTTAATTTACTTTCCTTTTTCATTTTAAGCATATCGGCAAATGCTTCTATTCTTGTTAAAATTCCCTCTCTTGACGTTTGTGAATCAAATGTTAAATACATTATTGGCATATCGAAATCCTCGGACACTTTTTGCAATATCGGCATGGCATTAATTTCAGGCGTACATCCAAATGGTTTTAGATGAATAATACCATCATAGCCTTCCTTTGCGAGAGTTACTGCGTGTGCAATGCTCTCAGCACCATCTGCACCAAGTGTGTAATTTATATAATCTTTTGCATCTTCTAATATTTTTTTCTCACTTTTACCTTTTCTAAATAATAAATAGGTAACTGTAGTATATCGTCTTAAGCTTATTCCAAGCTTTGTTAGTTGTTCTTCCATAAAAAAACTTGCAAATGGCTCCATTAAGCTATAAAGCTCACCGACCAGACCTACCTTTAAAAAATCTTGATTTTTATTCAGCCTTACTCCTCGTATTCTCTTTTCATATGTATTTTTAATTCTTATAAAATCTTTTCTATCTTTTACTACTTTAATTTCCCTTAAAAATTCATCATGTATTTTTTCAAGCTCTCCGGGGCTTTACTTGATATAATATATTTTCTCTTATATAAGTTTCTAAATCATCCATAAATTCTATCATCTTTATTGTAAGTAAAAATCTTGATACAAAATGTGTAAAACTTAATTTACTGTTAAAGCTTTTTACTTTTTTATATATTTTTGAAATATTTATACCTTGTGGATCCGAAAGCGTTATAAAATCAAAACTATAGCCTAAATCTTTTAATATTTGTTCTTGTACTTCGCTATAATACCCATATTTACAACCACCACCAATTTGTACTAACACATTTGCTCCTGCCTCCAACGCTTCTATATAATTTCCCATATTATATTTAAAAGGAGTACAAATAAATTCTGGACTATTTAATGATCCTATTTCGAGGCTTTTTATAGAATTTTTATTTGGCACTAATATCTCACATTTTGATTTATCAATTAAGTTATCAAATAAATTGTATACTGGTATATAATAGTTTCCTATATGAGGAAAACTAATTATGTTCTTTTTCACAAAAATCCCCCCTTACATTACATCTTGTATTACATTAAAGGTATCTTTGTTTATAATATCTACAAAACTTTCCAATCTTGTAATATATCCCTCTAGATTTGTATGTTCATCAAGAACCAAAGATATAGATGGTATATTTTTTATTTTTCTTTGCATAAGTTCAGTAACAAGTGAATCTCCACCGCATGGAAAGACTGAAATATAAATTATTCCATCTACACTCTCAAGAGTGGAAAGTACTCCGGAAACTAATTTTTTTGATCCTCTCCAATATAAAGTTTTTGTTATATCTTTATATTTATCACTCATTTTTTGCTTACTTGCATAAACTACTCCTATTCCTTGTGATTTGATAAAATTACATATAGGTTTTCCAAGTAAATTATCTTCAAATACGTATGGATGAGCAACAACAAGTATTTTTTTTCTTTCATTTGTATTAGTTTTAAAAAAATATTTTTCTGTAGCTTCTTTTTCCAACTTACATACTCTTTTTGCTTTAATATAAGCAATATATGCTTTTAATGGATTTATTCCCAACTTATTTGCAAGTTCTACATACGATGTAATTTCACTCTTCCCCTTATCATAATCTAAATTAAGTGTAATAAAATTTCCATCAAATAGATTTTTACATATATCATACATTGCATAAAATTTCACACATTCTGTTTCATTTTTCTTATATGTACATAATCTTGGAACAAATATATAATCTATATTTTCTTTTTTTGACCTTTTTACTAATGAATCCACATGTCCTATAAAAATTTTAGACGCAAGGCATGACTCAGATGTAGAAATTCTTATTCCCTCTTCCTTTATTTTATTTGTTGTGGCACCACTAAATATAACATCAATTCCAAGTTCATTAAAAAATGTCTTGTACATTAAATTAGAGCCTTCAAAATATAGCGCATTTGGTATACCAACTCTCATATAAAATCACCTAAATTTATTTTTGGTAATTTTTTCTAAATTATGCAAAAAGGAGACAAATAAACTTTGTCTCCTATAAATTATTTTATTTAAATATATCTAGCATTTTTTTCTTTATTCTCTCTTCTCTTTTTAGAGTTTCTTCTTTTTGTACTTCTAAACATAAATTGTCATTTAAAAATACAACATCGCCTTCTTTTATTTTTAATTCTTTTTCTTTATCTGACATCTTATGATTTATCATATTTTCGCTTTCATCTTGTAATACCAATATATCCTCTTCTATTCTATCAACGACGTATTTCACTGGCTCTCTCCTTTTTCTACACTAAATTTTATACTATTTCCATCACTTTCTGATATTATAGTTCCATTAATATCAGTTCTAAACACTTGAATATTTCTTATTGATAATCTTTTTAATATAGCCTCTTTTGGATGACCATAAGCGTTATTTTCTCCTACACAGATTACTGCATACTTTGGTGAAATGGCATCTAAAAATTTAGCACTAGTAGAAGTAGTTGAACCATGATGTCCAACTTTTAGAACATCTGCGCTTAAATTTTTATTATTGTTTATGAGACTAGTTTCAATAAGTTTTTCAGCATCACCCATAAGAAGGTACGATACTTTGCCATATGTAACTTTGAGTACTATAGAGTAATTATTTTGATTATCATATTTTACCAAAGGTTCTGGAGATAATACTTCTATTTTAACATCATCTAAGTTATATACAACACCCGATTTTGCTTCTTCTATCTTTTTTCCTTTAGAGATAATGCTATCTATAAATTTTTCAAATGTTACAGTATTTGCAGTAGCATTTGGAAAAATTATATTATCAAAATTAAAATTCTTTATAATTTTGTCCATACCACCTATATGATCTTCATGAACATGAGTACCAAATATATATGTAAAGTTTTCTATATCTAGACTCTTTATATAAGATACTAATTTATCTTCACTAGCATTAGGTCCAGCATCAACTAATGCATATTTTCCAGATTTTTCTATTAATATACTATCCCCTTGACCTACATCTATAAAATAAACTTTTAAATTATCAGATCTTTCTTCAATTTCATCGCTATTTTTAGTATCTACAGTATTTTGCGTTAAGTTACCTAAAACATCTTCTCCTAGTATTATCTGTTTTATATCTTCTGTATTAACTCCTAGATATGTCATAAAGATGACAGAGAAGGTTAAAACTGCTATAACTACAATATTAGTTTTTTTAATTTTTTTATTTTTCATATATCCCTCTTATTATAAAATAAAGGATTGCACTAAAAATGCAATCCCCAGCTTTATTATTTTGCTATTTCAGTAGCTCTCATTTCACGTATTACATTAACCTTTATTTGACCAGGGTAAACCATTTCTTTTTCAATTTGATTTGCAACATCACGTGCTAAAATAACCATAGATGCATCATCAACTTGTTCTGGTTTTACAATAATTCTTACCTCACGACCAGCCTGTATAGCGTAAGATTTATCTACACCCTTATATGAATCACATATTTCTTCTAATTTTTGTAAACGTTTTATATACGTACTTACTGTTTCTCTTCTAGCGCCAGGACGAGATGCTGAAACAATATCCGCAGCTTGTACTAAGATTGCTTCTATTATCTTTGGTTCACAATCTCCATGGTGAGCTTCCATTCCATAAATAATTTCATCTTTTTCTTTATATTTTCTAAGTAGTTCTATTCCAAGGCTTACATGTGTACCTTCTACATCTTGATCAAATGATTTTCCAATATCATGGAAAAGCCCTGCACGTTTTGCTACAGTAGGATCAATTCCTAGTTCAGAGGCAAGTAATCCTGCAATATTAGATACTTCTATAGAATGATTTAGAACATTTTGACCATAACTTGTTCTATATCTTAATTTTCCAAGTAATTTTACAAGATCTGGATGGACATTAATTACACCTGTTTCAAATAATGCTCTCTCTCCTTCATCTTTTATAGTATTTTCTACTTCTTGTTTTGCTTTTTCAATCATTTCTTCAATTTTTCCCGGATGTACTCTTCCGTCAGCCATAAGTCTTTCAAGGGTAATTCTTGCTACTTCACGTCTTATTGGATCAAAACTTGAAAGAACTATAACATCTGGCGTATCGTCAATTATTAGATCTACGCCTGTTAGAGTTTCTATTGTTTTTATGTTTCTACCTTCACGTCCTATAATTCTTCCTTTATAATCATCACTTGGAAGTTGTACTACTGTTACCGTAGCCTCTGATGTATGATCTGTAGCACATTTTTGTATTGAGTTAACAAGTATCTCTTTTGCTTTTTTGTCCACCTCATCTTTAGCCTTTTCTTGCTCAGTATAAATATAGTTTGCAATTTCTACTTTCATCTCATCTTTTAGTCTATCCATTAGATTTTCTTTTGCCTCATTTTGAGACATTTTTGCAATTATACTTAATTGTTCAATTTCTCTTTCTTTTCCTTTTTTTAAGTCCTCTTCTTTCTTTTGTAATTCTTCAGCCTTTTTAACTATACCTAGCTCTTTTTCTTCTATTAGAGCAGCACGTTTATCAACTAAATCTTGTCTTTGATTAATTCTGTTTTCAACATCTTGTAATTCTTTTTTTCTCTCTTTAGCTTCTTTTTCAAATTCATCTTTTTGAGCAATCATTTCATCTTTTGCTTGAATAATCATTTCTTTTTTTAGACGTTCAACATCTCTTTTTCCATCTTCAACTATCTTTTTTGCCTGTTCTTCTGCAGATGAAACTTTTGACTCAGCTATTTTCTTTCTATATCCTATACCAATATAGAAAAATATTACAGCGCTTACTACAAAAGCAATTACTGCTGATAGTACTATGTATAACATATTTCCCTCCTTATATTAAATTTTCAATGTCCAACAATATATATTTTTAAATTATAATTATTTATAAATTTATACGTTAGAAGTTTTCTTTCTAATGCTTAGGTTTACTCAATATA
>HF996736.1:18772-20020 GCA_000433335.1 Clostridium sp. CAG:1219
GTAAACCTACACATATAAATTATACAATATAATTTTTAATTGCGCAAGCATTTATTAAAATATTGTTTATTAACAAAAAAATATAGAGCATATTAATAAAATATGCTCTATACTAAATTTAACTATTTTTTATTTATTATTTTCAAGTTGCCACATAAGTATTGGATAACCATTATTTATATTTTTTGTATCTTCCACAAATGCACTGCTACCATTTATAACACTAATAACACTTGGCATTGTATCTGTTGCTTCATATCTTCCAGCTTTATCTTCAGTTTGTACGCTACCAAAAATATTACTAAGTCCTACTTTAGCAGTACCTGTTAGATAATAATTATTGGTTAAAGTAGCGCTGTTAGAATATGCCAGTATACCACCCACATCATTTGCTTTAGAATTTTGATTTACTAATAACTCACCTGAATTATAGCAATTTTTTATTTCTCTTTGAGCATATCCAACTACACCACCTACATCATTAGAATTTTCAGATGTTCCTTCTACTTTTCCTAAATTATAACAATTTCTTGTATAATTATAATTTTGATATGCTTCAGCACACCCTGTTATTCCACCAACATCATCAGGAGCTTTTATATGTCCATAATTATAACAGCTTTCAGTTGTAGTCCCACTTGTTGATATGCCTACTATTCCGCCTGCGTAACCACCCATGCTAGTAATATTAGCTCTATTATAGCAATTAGATATTTTAGCATTACTTGAATTAGCGCCGAGAACACCAGCAATTCCTCCTGCTTTGCCACTAGAAGTAATTTTAGATATTATTTCTCCTTCATTGTAGCAATTAGATATAGTTCCATTATTAACACCTGTAATACCACCAGCACAACCACCTATAACTTTTGCTTTGTTATAACAATTAGTTATAGTGCCCCTCGAATTAGAAACTAATGCACCAACATTATTATTTGCAGAATCTGA
Organism: Clostridium sp. CAG:1219; assembly: GCA_000433335.1. GTDB lineage: Bacteria > Bacillota > Clostridia > TANB77 > CAG-465 > CAG-465. The sequence continues at coordinate 19,721 of HF996736.1, forward strand.
ATTTTGTTCGATAATTCCAGATTCTATTCCAAAATTTTTAATTTTTCCATCTAAAAATGAAAAAAGTCCCAAAAAATCTTCTTTCTGAGTAATCTTTAAATTGTAAATTTTATTATATCCTCCATCAAAAGTTCCCGCAAATTCAGATGCATTATTTCTTCCTATCGGAGTCCATTCTATATTATTCAAATCCAAATCATTATTAAGCTTTACAAATTTTTTTATAAATTCATCTTTCCCGTTAGTAATTTGATCACCAAAATAAGCAAATTGTGCTGCAGTTTCTATTATATATGGATT
>HF996737.1 GCA_000433335.1 Clostridium sp. CAG:1219
CACCACAAACTTGGTGAGTACATGATGAAGGGCGTTGAAAGCGCATTAGAATCAGTTGATGTGGTATTATATTTGGTAGATTCGACAAAACCTAAAATAGATACAGCAAGCCAAGAAATAATGAAAAATATTTCTAAGACTAAAACTAAAGTAATTCTTTGTATAACAAAAATTGATAAAATTAAAAAGGAGAAAATATTTTCTATAATAGATGAATATAATAGCTATTTTAAAAGTTTAGGTGGGGAGTATGCAGAAATAATACCTATTTCTACATATAAAGATGACGGTATAGAGGAACTTAAATGTTTGATAGAAAAATATCTAAAAGAAGGAGACCTAATATATTCAGAAGACGATATTACAGATCTTACTCAAAGGGAAATCGTAGAAGAGATTATAAGAGAAAAGGCTTTAAATAATTTAGATGAAGAAGTTCCACATGGCATAAAAGTAGAAATTGAAGAATTTAAAGAGAGAGTAAATGAAAATGGAAAATATGTAATAAATATAACTGCCAATATCATATGTGAGAAAATGAGTCATAAAGGTATTATAATTGGAAAAGAAGGTAGTATGATAAATAAGATTATTAGCGAGGCACAAAAAGATGCTTCTAAACTTTTAGATGCAAGAGTTAAAATTACTCCATGGGTAAAAGTTAGGCCTGAATGGCAAGAAAATGATATATACTTAAAAGATATAAAGAATAAAATATAATATAAAAAAACAAAAATGGAAGTAAACAAATTATTTACTTCCATTTTTTGGAATTTTAAATTTTAATTGATTCTTAGCCAAGTGGTAGGTAACCAGAAAGTCTCATTAGTTGATAATCATATAAAACATCAAATACTAAATTTTTCTCACAGTCACTTTTTACTTTATTACTGAAATTTACACGAGAGTGTTCAGGAATATTTGTAAAACCAAAAGAACATTCGTTATATAAGAATCCAGCAATTTTTATTCTACTTATATATATAGCATCTTGTATTGTTTTTGCTTCATTGATTCCTGCTTTTGCACTAGGAATTAAATTCATAAGCATTATTATTGCTTCTTCAAGTGTTATTTTACCTTTCCCATCTTCAATACCAAAAATTTGGTTTACGATACAATCAGGTATACCAGCGTATTCTTCAAATTTTACTCTATATAAGTCTGATTCTGCATTAAATAGTGCAGATTTTCTAAGGTTATCGATATTTTCTCTAAATATTCTTTTATCTTTTTGATATGCTCCATTATCTTTTTTATTCTTTTTATAGCTCCTATCATCAGATTCTATTTTTTTAATTTCTTCTAAAGTTTGTTTTTTTTCTTCCTCTTCAGAATTTTTAATACTTTCTATTGTATTTTCCTTTTCATCTACTATTTCAATATTATTTAAATTTTCTTCGAACATAAATACCTCCAAATGAAATGTGACATTTCAAACAACTGATAATATTGTAGCACACCAAAAGAATTTTGTCAACATAATATTTTAAATAAAATGTAACAAATGTAAAAGAGATATTATAAATTATTATTGTTGTAAAAAAAAACATTTAATGATATAATGAGTGGGTAAAATGATATTTTAGAAATTGACATTTTTAGTTAGTATTCAACAAAAAAAGTTGTATATGAAGTTGTTTTGTACATAAACTATAATTAAAGGTGATATTTATGTATGAAAAAATCGCATGGAATAATTTTTGTAAAACAGGAAACTTAGAGAGTTTTGTTGAATATAAACTTTTGTGTAATGAATTAGAACTAGGAGATAAACTTGAAACAGATAAAAGTGAAGGGAATAATAATAAGGGAGACAAATTACAAGGATAATGATAAGATATTGACAGTACTCACTGATAAACTTGGAAAAATATCATGTATTGCCAAAGGATCAAAAAAAAATAATAGTCCGCTTCTTGCATGTTCTCAGTATTTAGTATATAGTGAGATGTTACTTTATAGATCAAATAACTTTTATTATTTAAATTCTGCTGAAATATTGTCGACTTTTTATAATTTTAGAATTGATTTTGATAAATTGCAAGTGGCGTTTGAAATTACTAGAATAATCAATTTTATTGTTAGTGAAAACGAAGATACAGAAAAACTGTTAACCCTATTTTTAAATACGATATTTTTACTTGATAATAAATTTGATAAAAAAGACTTTATAAAATCGGTATTTGAGATAAAAATGTTTTCACTTTTAGGATTTTTATCCGATATAGGATTTAAATCAGCAAATGGACAAGCTGTAGATGATATGTATTATGATTATGTTTCAAATTCATTTATAGAAAAAGAAGCTTACAATGCTACTATGAAAAATAGGTGTATTCTACTTAAAAAATCGACTATACTTGCAATAAAGTTTATTGTTGCATCCGATATAAAGAAAGTGTTTGATTTTCAAGTAGCAGATGTAGATAATTTAAAATTATTTACAGGAGTATATCAAGATGTTTTAACAAATGGAATATAAGGGGGAAATTTTATGAAAAAAAAGGTAATAATTGTTGTTGTATCTTTGCTTGTATTTTGTATGTGCGTAGTGTTTGGCTATATAGTAACTTCAAGAAAAAATGTTAAAAATGCTAACGAGGCTAAAGTAGACACATCAAACCAAGAAAATGCAGAAACAGCAAATAATGAACAAGTTAGCAAAAATGAAGAAAAAAACAATAATAATGGAGAGAAAATAGTGGTTAATAGCAATATGGGAAATGAAATACTTAAAAACTTTAATATATCCAATATATATTCTTCAGAGTTTTATAAACTACTTGATAGCGAAGGACTATCAGATAGAGTAAAAAGAAGTTGGGCATTTATTGAAATAAGTCAGGGAAATAGTTATACATATATGCAAGAATATTCAGACGAAGATGCTAACACTTATATATCTTCTGCAAATATGGCAACTGTTATAAATAATATTTTTGATAATCCTGTAGAAGTTAAAGATGGAGAACTTATCTATAATTTAAAATTTAATTTCGATACAAAAAAATATGAGATTCCATCTATTGGAATTGCAAATTCACAAGATGTAATAATAGTTGAAGTGCCATTTGATATATTAGAGTATGATAATAGATATGAGGCATATATGTATAGAATATATTTGGTTCAGAAAATGGAAAACAGTTTAGATGAATCCCAAGTAAATATGAAGACAATAGCATATTATGATTCAAGTCTTCTTACAAAAGCGTGTGAAGTAGATGATGAGAATATATATTCTGATTTAAATACGCAAAAGACGGTTTTATCTGAACAAATTTCTAAAGGAAAAATAGATAAAAATATTTTACAAAAAGTTAAGTATACCTTAGTTAAAAAAGGGTCTAACTATAAAGTTACAAAATATGATAAATTATAATTGTATAATTAACAGTAGTGTAGTTTTAGAAGGTGCATTTCGTACCTTCTAAAATTTTAGGAGTTATTATGGTAGATATTTTAAAAAAATATAATTTACAGATAAAAAAAGTTATAGATTTTGTTATTGTTATATTAATAACTTTATTAAGTATAAAAAAAGGTGGATTTTATAAGGGTGATAGTATAGCAATTAACTTGTTTGTGTGCATAATAGGATTAATTTGGATAGCTTTATGCTATAAAAGTTTTAAGCAGAAAATAGCAGGAGATCTAAATTTTACTTTTATGTTTATACTTTCTTCTTGTTATCTTTTACCTATATTTTTTAATAACTATACAAATTTGTCTGATGCAGTATTTGAATTTATAAGGTACTTTAACCTTTTAATATGTTATATTATTGTAAAAAATTCTGATAATAAAAAAGTGTACACGAACGGAATAATAGTTATAGCAGTAGTTCAGTGCATATTAGGGATAGATCAAATAGCTAAAAGGTATTTTGAAAATATACTTGAAGTTTTTAATTCGGGTTATTTAAGTATAGATATAGATAGAATGTCTGGAACAATACAATATGCAAATACTCTTGCAATATTGCTTGGTATAGCCTCTATATTTGTTCTTGAAAAAATATACACTTTATTTAAGGTAAAAGATAATAATGTTAAAAGTGCAATAAAAATATCTTTATTATCACTAATTTATGTCTTATTTTTAACTTGTATTATTCTTACAAAAACAAGATATGCAGCACTCATAACTTTGATAGCTACAATAGTTTTTATTGTTAAAAACTTTGGTAATAAAAAAATTATAGGGATTAAAACAATAATCGATATTATTATATCTTTTATAATTGCAGGTAGAGCTACATCATTTTTAGGCGGACAAGAGAAATATATTTATTTAACATTTTTTATATGTTTAGTAGTCTATTTTGGATTATGTTTTGTATTTAATTTATTTATAAATAAAATTATATCAAAAATATCTTTTAATAAAAAATGTAAGATAGTTTTACTTGTTATATGTACTTTTTTAGTAGTTTTATATTTTGTTTTAGCTGTAAATTTAGAAAATAATGTTGTTTTAAATGATAATAATAAAATTTATAGTGCAAATGTATTTGCAAAGGTTAATGAAACTCAAAATAATATATCTATAAATATAGATGAAAAAGAGATAGATAGTAGGTATTATATAAATGTATATCAAATAAGTAGAGATAATCAAAAATCTTTAATTAAAAGGTTAAATTATTATGATAATATAACGGGTGTACTTAAGCTAGAAGGCGTATCGTTAGATAAACAGAAGTATAAAAGCTTAAACTTTGAATTTGTATTGGAAAAAGGAAATATTAAAGTAGACGACGTAAGTGTAAATGGAAAAAAATATGTAATTTCTTATTTTTTAATTCCATATGATTTTATACAAAGAATAATTGATGGTATTACAGGATCTGATAGTGTTAGTACTAGAGTTACATATCTTAGTGATGCTGTAAAGATAATATTTAATAGTCCTAAAAATTTCTTTTTTGGAACTGGAGGAGAGGGATTTAAAAATTTATACAACCAATTTAAGACTATAAATTACTCTTCGACTGAAGTACATAATTCCTATATGCAAATCTTTTGTGAATCTGGCATTTTTGGATTTATTAGTATAATTTTTGTTATAATTTATTCTTTAATAAAATCAAACAAAAATACAGAAATGTTAGCATTTGTTATGCTAGTATGTCATAGCATTATGGATCTTAATTTCTCATATATGCTTATGTTACTTATTTTTGCTTTATTACTAGGATGTTTGGATTATAAAAAAAATAATAAAAAGACTAGCAAAATTATATGTGAAGTAAACATTGTATTTTTTATAGTATTTTCTATTGCCAATATATATATTATTTATAAATTATTTTTAGCAAATGTTGCATCTTCTATGATAGAGTACTCAAAAGATGATAAGGAAAGTACGGGTAACACACTACAATATACTGATAAAATTAAATTTTACAAATTAAAATTTGATCTTGATAGTACAGAATATAAATATGGGGAACAATTAATAGAAGCAAAAGAAGAATATATAAAGTTTTTAAAATTAAACTATAATGAAGAAAATTATGAAATTATGAAAAATCAAATTCATGATATAGAAAAAACAATAAATTATTTAGTAAAGACAAATAAATATAACAAAAATGTTTTATTTCTTGCTTGTAAAGTATATTATAGAAATTTAGATGATCTCGCTTTAGTAAATTATGAGAAAAATGAAGAAGAAGGTAAAAAATTTTATAAAGAAAAAATTGAAAAGTATTTAAATGATATATTAAAATATAATCCATTAAATGAAAATACTAAAAAGAATGTAGAAGAATATAAAAATAAAATTTTACTTTGATATGAAAAATTCGAGTATTACTTGTATTTGAGAAAAAGTTATGTTATAATATCATCGTTAGTAGAAAAAACTGAGGAGGAAACAAAATGGGTTGGATTGATTGGACAGTATCAATACTTACAGTAGTAGTTGGTATAATACTTACAATAGTTGTTATGTTACAAACTTCAAAAACAGGAGGTTCTGTTGTTAGTGGAGATTCAAGTAATACATTTTATGGAGCAAATAAATCAAAAACACTAGATGGTGTACTTTCAAAATACACTGTTGTTTTAGCTATAGTGTTTATCGTTTTATGTGTTCTTACAACTGTTGCAATTATAAAATAAAAAGGAAAGATTATGAGTAGAAAGAAAAATAATAAAATTGTTAAGAATTGCAATAGGGTAGATTTGAAAATATTACATAAAAAAAAGGAAGTTCTTACTTCCTTTTTTTTAGATTCAAATTATTTCCCTATGACTAAAAAACAAATAATGGCATTTTTAAATGTTAATAAGAATGAAGAATTCATATTAGATATGGTATTAGATGAAATTGAAAATGATGCAATATGTTATTTAGACGATAGTAAAAGATATAGAGTAAATTCAGACAATAGATTTTTTAGTGCCACATATGAATGGAAATGTGACAAATTTGGATATGCTGTGTCAAAAGATGATAATAGAGTATATATTGATAGCAAAAATAGCTTAGGTGCAATGACAGGGGACATTATTTTAGTAGAAATGCTCTCTGGTGTTGGTGCAGAAAAACAAGAGGGAATAATAAATAAGATAATTAAAAGAAATACTAAAACTCTAATTGCAAGACACATTAAAAATCAAAACTTTGGATTTGCCAGACCAGTCTTACAAAATAATGCAGATATATATATTTGTAAAAAATATTCAAGTAAATTTAAGGATGGAGATATAGTAGAGGTAGAAATTGAAAAATATGCTACGAAAAATAGTAAAGCTGAAGGTAAAATTATAAAGAAGGTGTCTAGTAATGTTGATCCATTAAATGAAGTTAAAGCTCTATATAGAGCATATATGCTTGATAAGATGGAAGAATTTCCAAAGGCTGTTGAGGAAGAAATAATTAATATTCCATCTGAAGTTTTGGAAGAAGATATGGAAAAAAGAGTAGATAGGACACATGGATATAATATATTTACAATAGATTCTGAGGATGCTAAAGATCTTGATGATGCTGTTTCCCTAAAAGATAATGGTGACGGTACATACCTTTTATCTGTATATATAGCAGATGTTTCACACTATGTAAAACCTCATACAGCACTTGATAGAGAAGCTATTTTGAGAGGAACTAGTATATACATACCAGGAACAGTCATACCAATGTTACCAAAAAAACTATCAAATGGTATATGTAGTTTAAATGAAGGTGTAAAAAGACTCTCACTTGCAGTAGATATGAAAATAGATGGAAAAAGTGGAGAAGTAGTAGAATCTAATATATTTAAAGCAGTAATAATGGTTACGAAAAGAATGTCTTATGAGAAGGTATACAAAGTTTTAAATGGGAAAAAAGATGAGGTAAAAGATTATCTACCTTATGCAGAAGATATATTATTGTTTGAAAAACTTGCAAAGGTATTGTATGCTAAAAGAAAAAAAGAGGGAACGATAGATTTTGATGTAAAGGAAACAAAGATTGTTTTAAACAATGAAAATATGGTAGAAGAAGTAAAACCATATGAAATAACTTTTGCAAACAAAATTATAGAAGAATTCATGCTTGTTACTAACATGGTAGTAGCAGAAAGATTTTATATGTTACAGATTCCCTTTATATACCGTATTCATGAATTACCTGATGAAGAAAAGTTAAGAGGCTTAAATGAAATACTTAACATGTATGGCAAAAGAATAAAAAATGTAAAAAAAGTTCATTCTAAAAATTTATCTGACATACTAGACAGCATTACTGATGAGAAAGAGAAAAGAGTTGTATCACACTCTATGCTAAGATCCTTAAAACTTGCTAGATATTCAAATGAGTGTATAGGACATTTTGGCCTTTCTGCAAAATACTATTGTCATTTCACATCTCCAATTAGAAGATATCCGGACCTTTTTATACACAGAGTTATTTCATATTGCATAGAAAATAATTATTTGTTAGATGAAAATAAGTATGATGCTTTTTTAAAGCAAGCTGAGAAATATTCTGATACCTCATCTGATAGAGAAAAGAATGCAACTAAAATAGAAAGAGCTTTTGTTGATCTTTACAAAGCCATATATATGGAGAATTTTGTTGGAAATACGTATCATGCAACAGTTTCATCTGTGACGCAGTTTGGAATGTTTGTAGAACTTGAAAATACTGTAGAGGGGCTAGTACCATTTGATAATATGCCAAAAAATGATTATTTTGAATATGACGATATACATAAGAGACTTATTGGAAGAAATACAAAGATTACTTATAAAATAGGAGACCAAGTAAAAGTAAAATTGACAAGAGTTGACAAAAGGTCTAGACAAATAGATTTTAAAGTTATATAATACTAGCGAAGGTGGATGTATGAAAAAAAGAGTAGTTGAAGTAAAAGAAAAGCCAATAAAAAGAAGAGAAAAATTATCAAGTAATATAAAAGAAGATTATGAAGAACAAAAAAAGTCAGGAATACTTACAAATTATTATAATTTTTATAAGAAACATCTAAAATTGCCGCAAATTATATTTTTTATCATAATGGTTATAATATTTGGAATAGCAATAAGTACTTATATATCTAATTTAAATGCACAAGATTACTTAGAACAAGTAAAGAAAATTGCAGAAGGAACAGAAAAAGTAAATGTTTTTTCAAAGATGTTTGTCGAGAAACTTCCTCTTGTACTTCTTATAATAGTATCTGGATTTACACCATTTGTATTTTTACCAGTACTTGGTGTTGTTACGGGATATCTTCTTGCATCAGATATTATTCTTATGGTATATAGTGTAAACAATACTCATAATTTAATACTTATGTGTGTTGGATCTATGATGCAACTGCTAGGGTATTCTCTTGCTATATCAATGGGAATTTATTGGTGTAGGCTTGCAACAAAAAGGTTTAGATATTCTCAATCTCAAGGTTATTCTACATTAGATATAAAAAGACATTATTATGAATTAAAAGAAGACAAGAAAAAGTTAAAAGAGTTAGATAAAAAAAGAGAAGAAAAATACAAAAAGTATGAGAAGCTAAATGTTAAAATTCCATACGTTACAATATTTATATCATTTGTAATTAGTTTAATATTTGTTCTTCTTGGTACTATAATATTTTACATTTAAGGAGGCTTATGAGGGCAAGATTTAGTAAAACTGCTAAAGATGAAATATTAGCATGTGAAAAATTTATTGATAATAAAGAAAAATTACAAAATATAATAAAAAACAATAAAGATAAAAAAATATATGTTGAAATTGGTATGGGTAAGGGTGATTTTATTTCAAACATGGCAAATATAGATAAAGAAAATATCTATATTGGAATTGAGCTCTGCATCCCAGTTTTAGCCATAGCAATAAAGAAAATAAATAGATTTGAAGAAGAAAATGGAAAAATGGAAAATTTGTTTCTTATGTCTTTTGATGCTAAAACTATAAATGAATATTTTGAAGAAGGACAAATAGAAAAGATATATTTAAATTTTAGCGATCCTTGGCCTAAAAAAAGACATACTAAAAGAAGATTAACATTTAAGGATTTCTTATCAGAATATGAAAAAGTTCTTATAAAAAATGGGATAATTGAATTTAAAACAGACAATAGAGAACTTTTTGAATTTAGTCTAGTAAGTATGCAAAATTATGGTATGAAGTTCTTAGAAGTTTATCTTGATTTGCATAAAACAGATGTATTTAATATAGAAACAGAATATGAAAAAAAGTTTTCAAAATATGGTCCTATATACAAATTAATTGCTAGTTTTTAATACAAATTACGATTAAATCGTAAAAAAAATGCACAAAATATTGACAAAATATAAAAAATAGATTACAATATACAAGTAGCACGTGGTGGGTATAGCTCATTTGGTTAGAGCGCCAGTTTGTGGCACTGGAGGTGCTGGGTTCGATCCCCAGTATCCACCCCACACGATATGCACATATATTGTAATAAGTTTATTGGGGTATAGCCAAGTGGTAAGGCATCAGACTTTGACTCTGACATTCGTTGGTTCGAATCCAGCTACCCCAGCCAAATTTAAATCATCCATATTGGGTGATTTTTTTCTTTAAGTATTGAAATAAAATATAGAATAATATATACTCTCTGTGTGTACATATAGAGGAGGAAAAATATGGAAAAAAATAGTAATGCATTAGGAATAGCATCACTTATTTTAGGAATTATTGCGTTTGTTTTTGGAGTGGTATTTTTTATATCTATTCCACTTGCAATAGTTTCAATCATCTTTGGAATAATTTCTTTAGTAAAAAGGAATTCTAAAGGACTTTCAATAGCAGGAATAACTTTATCTTCAATTTCTATTATAGCTTCAATAGGAATTATATTAATTTTAGGTGCTATAGGTAGTAGTATAGGTGATGACGATGTAAAATCAGGTATTGTTTCATTTATGAATAAATTATCCAAAGGCCAGACTGAAAATCTTGATATAGAAAATAAATTAGATGGAAATAGGTGGAAAATGGATGATGGCTCTGTACTAGAACTTAGAGATGATGGCACATATTATTGGTATAAAACTGAGGAAGATACTACAGACAATTATTTCTTTGGAACATATAAAACTTATCTTGGTGACAGGGCTATAGAAAAAATAGATGAGGAATATGGCTTTAATGAGGAAGGATATAGTCATAATACAGCTGTATTAAGAACAGATATATATTATTTGGAACTTAATAAAGAAAAAATGAAAATAGAAGGAGAAACAAAAGATGTAGTTCAATCTACAAAATATGCTCTTTTCTTCTATTATGGAGCATATAGTGAATGTTCTGGGATGAATTTAGGAACTTACAGCAGGATAAGTCTAGAAAAAATATATTAATAAAATGTGAGTATAAATAGTAATGTTTATACTCATTTTTTAAATAATTAGAAATATCAAAAATATAAGTCGATTAAATTGCCTGTATTTTTTATCTAAACGTTATGTGAAAAAGTAAATGCAAGTACATTACGAAGTAATGGATTAAATTATGAATAAATTAAAAGTCATGGATGTAAAAATGTTTAATAAATTCTATAAAATTACAAATTACACTGGATAAAAATAAATAAATGTTCTATACTAATTAAACATATTGATGAAAACGGAATTGAATTTTGGTATGCTAGGGAACTTATGCCTATTTTACAATATTCAAAATGGGAAAATTTTAAAAAGGTAATTGGAAAAGCAATGATTGCATGTGAAAATAGCGGAATTTCAGCAAAAGATTGTTTTACTGACGTCAGGAAGTCAATAATTTCTGGTAAAGGAAAAGAAGATTTTATAGAAGATTATAAATTAATTCGTTATGCATGTTACTTAATAGCACAAAATGGAGATAGTAGAAAAAAAGTAATTGCTCTTGCTCAAACATATTTTGCAGTACAAACTAGAAAACAAGAAATTACAGAAAAATAATATAGTATGCTAACAGAAGATGAAAAAAGATTTTATCAAAGAAATTTAACAAGAAAAGGAAATTATTCTTTAAATCAGGCTGCAAAAAATGCAGGCGTTAAAAATTTTGATAAATTTCATAACAGTGGTTATAAAGGATTGTATAATGGTGAAACAGCAGATGATATAGCTAAAAGAAAAGGTTTGAGATACAGAGAAGATATTTTAGATAATATGGGAAGCGATGAGCTCGTAGCTAATTTATTTAGAATTTCTCAAGCAGAACAAAAGTTAAAGAGAGATAATATAAAAACAGAAAAAGATGCTAATAAAACTCATTATGATGTTGGAGCTAAAATAAGAAAGACAATAAAAGAATTAGGAGGAACAATGCCTGAGGAATTGCCTACGCCCAAAAAGAGTTTAAAACAACTTGAAAAAGAGAGCAAAAAAGAATTATTGAAAAAATAAAACAGTGAATAAAAATAATAGTAATGTTTATACTCA
>HF996738.1:0-17716 GCA_000433335.1 Clostridium sp. CAG:1219
CGAGAAATTTTTTAAATTCTAACCTTTTAAATATTTCATATGTTGCCTCTTTATTTATATCAGAGGCCATACATTTTTCATAATCAAGATTTATATTTGCATCTAAAATTATAGTAGCAAGAGTTTTACTCATATAGGCACTGTCTTTACCAATGCTTAGCTTTTCTTTCACCTTAGGAGTTACATCTAGTTTATCCTCATCAAGTAATTTATATATGTTATCTATATTGTCATATTTTTGTATAAGCTGATATGCTGTCTTCTCTCCTACTCCCTTTACTCCAGGAATATTATCAGAAGAATCTCCCATTAATGCTTTTACTTCTATTACTTGTATAGGAGATATCCCATAATTTTCCATAAGAAGTGCATTATTATATATGCTATATTCTGTTTTTCCCATACCACTTTTAGGCAAAATTACAGATGTAGATTTTGATATAAGTTGGAAAGAATCCCTATCGCCAGTAAGTATATATGTAAATATACCATTTTTTGTATTAATAGCAGAAACTGTTCCAAGTAAATCATCGGCTTCGAACCCTTCAAGTTCAAGTACGGGAATATTAAGCGCTGACAAAACTTCTTTCATCACAGGAAGCTGTTCTCTAAGTTCATCTGGCATTCCTTTTCTTGTTCCTTTATAGTCTTCATACATTTTATGTCTAAATGTAGGGGCTGAAAGATCAAAACATACTGCTACATAATCTGATTTTATTTTTTCCTGTATCATCCAAAATATATTTAAGAATCCATATATTGCGTTTGTGTGTATTCCTGCAATTTTTGATGTCATTCTTGCATTGACCCCATAAAATGCTCTATTTAAAATACTATTACCATCTATAATTAAAAAACTCTTCATTAAAATCTCCTCTAAAATACATATTGTATTTTATCATATAAACATTTATATATCAAATAAAAATGAGATGAATTAAAAATTCATCTCATTTATGTTGTGATATTAGTAATTTTTTATTTTCTTGTATACTGCTATTATTATAATGGCAAGATCCCAAATAAAAATAACTGAAAAACGTCTAATTATAAGAAATGAAGTGTTTTTATGACTGCAGTTTACGTTAGTGGGTTTTAATTCCACATCTTTAATATCGTACTTAGGATGGATATCAAGTTCTTTTATTATATTAGCTGTTCCTACATTTCCTGACATTTGAACACTTATAGGTTTTCTTGTTATTTCTTCAGAGCTTTTAAAGTCCACAATGACAACATTTGCCATAATTTCAGCTATGGTACCACTTGAATCAATTAGAGTAAGTGTTCCAAATTTTGGATCGTAAGTTGCTTTAATAGTACATTTATCACTTAATAAAATATTTATTGACATAGATATAGCAATCAATGAAGTCAGTAGTATAACTAAAGAGACTATAAAAGGTACTACTGTTGCTTTATTATTAAAGATGGACTTTAAAGCCTTAGAAATATTTTCCATATTTTCTTCTCCTCACTAATTTTAGTTTGCCTTTTATATAAACTTGCAATTGCAAGATTGTTTTTTCTTAAATATGGTAAAATTATAACATAAAGATTTAGTTAAAACAATATTATTCAAATTATTTGTGTTATATTTTAATTTAGTATTATTTATATATAACAAAAATGAGATGAATTTTTTGCTCATCTCATTTTGTATTAATTACTTCAAGCGTTTATATGCTTTTTTTAATATTTCCTTGAATTCTTTTGGAAGTTTTTTATCTACCTCTTTGATATATTCTTCATCTATGCCATACATTGCCTCTGCCATGCCTCCAACAATACATGCGTTAGTGTCAGTATCACCACCATATGATAATACTTTTTTTATTGCTTCGTCAAAACTATTTGTAGTAAATAGTGCATACAAACAATTATCAATTGTATCAGAACAAGTATAGTTAAATTCTTTTAGTTCCTTTTCACATAATACAATATTTAACTCTTTAATAATTTTATCTTTTGAATGACCTTTTCTGGCTAAAAAAATTATCTTTGCTACAAGGGTAGCACAATCAATAGCTTCTTTACAGTTATGTGAAGGTATAGTTGCTAGCCTACATTGTTTCTCTACTTCATCTAGTGTATCAAATAAGTAACCAACAGGTGCTATTCTCATCATAGCACCATTGCCACAACTTTGTGCCTCAGAAGTTCCATGCACCCATTTTAAAAAGTTAGGAGAAAAGGTTTTTTTAAAATATGGAATATTTAATTTGATAAAATCTTCATATTTTAGTCCATATTCTCTTAATTTTTCTCCGTAATCTTTATTATTAATTATAGCATCTAATATCGCAATAGTTAATATTGTATCATCACTAATAAATGAATATTTTGATATTAATTTATTGACCTTTATAGGGTTAATACTTTTTACTTGTTCATATTCATAAATTGAACCTGCTAAATCTCCAATTATATTTCCATACATATAAGTCCCTCCAAAACATCCAATTTTCTTTGTTAATTTCAGTTTTGCTTTTATATAAACTTGCAGTTGCAAGATTGTTTTTAGCTAAATACTAAAACATTGTAACATAAAAATATATTAAAATCAATTTTTTGTACATTATATAAACTTTTCAAATACTACATTTGCAACTTCAGCTCCCCTATTTGTAAGTACAATATTTTGATTGTTATTTTTATATTCTAATAATCCTAAGGCTATTAATTCATCTATTTCTGTTTTAAATAGAGAATCAATTTTTTTACCATATCTTTTATAAAATTTGTCTATATCTACACCAGAAGATAATCTTAGATTTAACATAATGTATTCTTTCATAAGGTCTAACATATCCATTTGTACTTTTTCTTTTATATGTTCTTTATTATTTTGGATGCTTTTTATGTATTCATCTATACCACTTATATTTGAATATCTAGTTCCGTTAATAAAGCTAGAAGCATTTGCACCAAATCCCAAATATATATCTTGTTTCCAATACACTAGATTATGTTTTGATTCATAACCAAGAAGCGAATAATTTGAAATTTCATATTTGTGGAATCCACTTTCTTCAAGTTTAGAATTTATGTATTTCCTCATTTTGTATTCAGTATCCTCATCACATAGTGATACATACCCCTCTTTTATTAAAAAATCTAATTTTGTTCCTTCATGTATTTCTAGATTATATACAGATATATGTTTTATATTATATTTATCCTTTAAAGAGATAGTAATATCTATTTCTTTTTTTAACATATCATAAGACATATTTGGCAGCGGATATATCAAATCACAAGAGATATTTTCAAAACCTACATCATTTAAAATATTTAAGGCATTAATAAAATCAGAATAGGTATGTTTTCTTCCAATTGTTTTTAATACATCATCATATACACTTTGGAGTCCGATACTTATTCTGTTAATTCCGATTTCCTTATATTCTTTGGCTTTTTTATAGCTAAGTGTACATGGATTTACTTCAAGTGTTATTTCTTCTATTTTATTTTTGCAAGTAAGCATATAAATTGTATCTAAAATTTGTTTTATATAATCCTCATTTATAAAGCTTGGAGTACCACCGCCAATATAAATTGTCTTAACATTTTTAGAACTTATCAAATCAGCACTTGATAATATTTCATTACATAATGCATCAACATACATTTTTATTTTTTCTTCACTTATATTTTGATAAGATACAAAATCACAGTAATAACATTTTGAAAGACAAAATGGTATATGAATATAAATAGATAAATTCTCTTCCATATAATTTCTCCTTAAACTAGTTGGTATTATATCATAAAACTTGAATAAAATATACTAAATAAGGAGGAATTATATGATTTTTAAAGGATCAGGCGTTGCTCTTATAACGCCATTTAATGATGATTTATCAGTCAATTTTAAAAAACTTGAAGAATTATTAAATTTTCATATTGAAAATAAAACAGATGCTATAATTATTCTTGGTACCACGGGTGAATCTGCTACACTTACAGACGAGGAAAAATATAAAATTATAGATTTTTCTATAGAAGTTACTAAGGGAAAAATACCATTAATTGTTGGTACTGGTTCAAACGATACAAATCATGCTATAAAACTATCAAGCTATGCTGCTTCAAGAGGCGTAGATGGAGTATTAATCGTAACACCTTATTATAATAAAGCCTCTCAAGAGGGGTTGTATCTCCATTATGAAAAAATAGCAAAAAGTATTCCTAATACTCCAATAATTTTGTATAATGTACCTTCTCGTACAGGAGTAGATATTAGTATAGAAACCATAAAAAAACTAGCTACTATTAACAACATTGTGGGAATTAAGGAAGCAAGCACTGATATATCAAAAATTGCTAAACTTCAAAGCTTTCAAATAGAAAACTTCGCGCTGTATTCTGGCAATGATGATTTAACATTGCCTCTTTTATCACTAGGAGCTAGCGGAGTAATATCAGTATTTGCAAATGTAAAGCCAAAAGCCATGCATGAGATATGCAATCTGTATTTTAATGGAAATATTATTGAGTCAAAAAATGTCTTCTTCGAAAATTTAGAACTTATGCAAGGATTGTTTTTAGATGTAAATCCTATTCCGGTTAAAGAGGCACTAAACTATTTAGGATATAATGTCGGAGGACTAAGATTACCACTTTGCAATATGGGCAAAAATAAAAAGGAAAACTTAATTAAAAAAATTGAAAATAGCTAGACATGAAATCTAGCTATTTTAAAATATATTTCCTATATGAATTTGTTGTTTCTCTACTATATGATTTATTTTTCTCTGTATTTCACATACAGATGTATAGGCCTCTTCTTCATCCTCTTTATCTAAATAAACATTATATTCTAGCATACTTTTATCCATATCTTCTATCTCATCATGATCAACATATATTGACCATACTTTTTTTAGATTATTCCACGTTGAATTTAGTGCTTCATAATGATCTTTGGCTAGATTATAATTTTCAGTTTCTAGGGCTTGTTTTGAGTAACTTACATCTGTTAAAAGATATCTTGATGTTCTTTCTAGATAGCAAATTTCAAAGATTCCGCCAAAAACAACTAATGCTATAGCAATTATTAATATTAACCATTGTTTCATTATTTCTTCACCTCGCCTTTCAGCTGGAAGATAAAATCATTATTCTCATCGATAGTACCTATTAAAATATCATTTACATCTACATTATTATCCTTTAAGATTCTATTTAAATCATCTTCACTCATTCCTAAGAAATTTAAATGAACCTTTGAAATACTACCATCTTCGATTACATTAAGAGGCATTCTATCCATACCATCTGAAAATTTTATAACACTTAAATTACCGTTTGTTTCAACAATTCCATATTTTACATCCTGTATTTTAAATACATTTCTATCCCTTAAAAGTGTCATGATATCTGCTAGTGTGTATTGGTGTTTTTTAAATTCTTCTTCTACAATCTTTCCATCTCTAATTATAACCGACATAGTACCGCAAACTACATCTTCAATTTTATTTGAAGAATGTGTAATAAGTGAAAAAAGAATATACATTATAAGAAGTGCTATTATTGGAACTATTCCATCAAATATTGAAATACCTCTAGATGACATTGGGGCAGATGACAAGTCAGCAATTACAACAATTATTGCAAGTTCAAATGGTTGAACTTTAGACAACTCTTTTTTTCCCATTAATCTAATTACAATAAAAACTATAGCATACAAGATTAAAGCTCTAAATAAAACTATAAACATTTTTTGATCACCTGAATTTATTTTTTGCATATTTTAGGTTTTATATACAGATAATATTTATAAATTATTTGGAGGAATCAAATGGAAGAAATGTTAAAATATAAAAAAGCAAGTGATACTTTAAGAATCACTCAACTTATTATTAGGTTTATATCATCATTATCGATTTTTGCAGTTACCGTCTTTTTTACCCCAAATTTTCAAATAACATCATTTCCAATACTTATAATTTCAAGTATTGTTATTACATTACTTGACTATTTAATGTCAATTGTAACTGGAATACATGATATTCCAATTGGAAGAGGTTTCGTTGGTTTTATATCTGCTACAATAATAATATATGTAACCCAATTTTTTGTCGATGGATATTACATATCAATTATATCTAGCCTTATAGCGGCTGCAATGTATGGAATAATTGATTCATTATTACCAAATAAAGAATAAAAATAGAGCTTACCATAAAAATTTATGGCAAGCTTATTTTCTTATTTTTTATAAGTGCAATAATTGTACGTTTTATAACTTTTATATGATGGTTCTTCTTACTGTATCTAAGTTAAAATTATTTAATTTAGAGTTATCTATATTTCTAATTTTTTTTATTATACGCATCACACAATCTACATTGTCAGGTAAAATATCATAAATATATCCATATTCATCTTTTAATTTGTAATTATCCTTGATGCAAGGCTTAGAACATTTTTTAATACTCTTATCTCTTAAAAAACTTGAAAGTATACAGTATCTTGATGTCATGACAGATATTTTATCGCAAATTATATCTACAGGTAATATTTGTGAAATTTTAACTATATCATCTTCTGAAACTTCAATAGATGGAGTTACAGCATCAAATCCCATGGATTTTAAAAATTCTGCTGAGTATGAGTTTGTAACATTTAAAGAATAATCCGCAATCAATTTTAATTTAGCATTTTTCATATTTTCTTTTATTAACAATAAATAAGTAAAGCTTCCAAGTAAAAATCCCTTTATCCCTGATGAAATAATATCATTTATATTCTCTTTTATAAATTTATCATAATTTTCAAATACTACACTTGGAATAGAAACATAAACATCTAGATCATCATATTTATCCACTATATTTTTTAACTTATTTACATTTCCATAAAAGCTACCAATTTCTATGTAGATTCTGTTTAGTTTTTTATTCTCATTATAAAGATTATTAAAAACTTTTTTATAGTCTGAGCTATCGCTATATTTATATATATAAAGAGAATTGTTGTATTCTTTATGTCCTTTATTATCTAGTGCTGACTTTAAATTTAGTACATCTTTAATTAGTATATTATCTAACTTTTTGTTTACTTTAAATTCATTTATTAACTTCTCATTTAAATTTCTTCTTAATTCATTTAATACCGAAACAGGAACATATATATTATCATCTATAGTATAATCTTTCAAATCAAATTCAAAGAGAAAGTCTTTATTCTTTGAAAGATTATTATTAATATCAGATGCTGTTATACATTTATTCATGGCACTTGTAATTTTATACTCTGCATCTACTTCTATTTTTTTATCTTTTATACTAGTAATATATTTAGGATGCTGTCCTAATGAAAATACTGCCTCTACATTTATTTTTCTTTTTGAACAATAATCTTTACTATCTATTTTTTCCATTGCCCTCTTATTTAATGTATAAGAAGAGGTTTTATATATATCATCACCTGGACTAACCTTATTTTGTATATCACCTAAAAATACGTAATTTCCCTTTTCTATTTTTTCATTTTTAATATTATAAAAATCATCTTTAATACATGTAACAATAGTTGATGCTTTTGTGCCATCCTTGCCATATATTTCAATGCCATCATGTAATTCAATATTATTTTCTAATTTAACTTTTACAAATTTTTTATTTTGTAAAATTACCTTTCCAAGGTATAATCCCATATTTTTAGGAGACTTTAATGTTATTGACTCCTCTTTTTTTATACCATCTAAATAATTAGATGACATTCCTCCTCTATTAAAAATTTGAAGTAAATTCATTTCGTCTGCAGGGTCAACGCTTATATCTTTTGGTAATGAATCTATGTACTTTCTATAAGTCGAAGTTGTAATATAAACGTATTCAGGTGATTTATTTCTCCCCTCGATTTTTAAAGAGGTTACCCCTATTTTTCTTAACTTATTTACGTACTTTAGTCCATAGGTATCTTTTTTACTAAGTAAATATGAACTAGATATTATTTCTTTATTTTTGCTGTTAAGCAAAGTATATTTCATTCTACATGGTTGAGCACATTTACCTCTATTGGCGCTTCTTCTTCCAATTAGTGCTGACATTAGACATTGCCCGGAAAATGAAACACAAAGTGCCCCGTGTACAAAAACCTCAATTTCCATATCTGTATTTTTTGTTATATGCTCAATTTCAGAAATTGTAAGTTCTCTTGCAAGAACTACTCTACTAAATCCAAGAGACTTTAAGAAATTTACTTGTTCTAATGAATATACACTCATTTGTGTACTTGCGTGCAAAGAAAGAAATGGTAAAATGTTATGTATTTTCATAGCTAGTCCTATATCTTGTACAATTACTGCATCAACGCCTGCAGAATAAAGCTCTAAAACTAAATTTAAAGCTTCTTCAATCTCATCGTCAAACAACAATGTATTAAGAGTTAAATATACCTTTACATTTAAAATATGAGCCTTTAAAATACATTCTTTATAATCATCTATACTGAAATTTTCAGCCATTGTTCTTGCATTAAATATTGGTGCTCCCATATATATTGCATTTGCACCTGATTTTAGTGCTGCTTCAAAACTTTTTTTATTTCCAGCTGGAGCTAATAGTTCAATTTTTTCATTCATAAACGTTACCTCAATATAATTAATTTTAACATATAATTTACATAAAAACAAGAAAAATAAAAAATATGGAACTATACTCAAAATATAATTCCATATAAGACTCTTTTAATTAATGCTTTTATTTTTTTGCCTTACTACTTCATAGATACTAATTGCAGAACTTACAGAAGCATTTAGAGAATTAATCTTTCCTGTCATCGGAATTTTTAACATAATGTCACAGTTCTCTTTTACAAGCCTTGAAATTCCATCTCCTTCATTTCCAACAACTATACCGATAGCGCCACTTAATTTTTCATCATAAATATTTGAAGCCCCTTCCATATCAAGTCCATATATCCAAAGACCTTGTTCCTTAAGATATTTTATAGTTTCAGTAATATTAGTTACCCTTGCCACCTTAACATATGAACATGCGCCTGCTGCCACCTTTTCTACAGTATCTGTTATTTGACATGCATTTCTTTTTTGTATAATTATTCCATGTACACCCATACATTCGGCAGTCCTTATTATTGCACCAAGATTATGTGGATCTTCAATTTTATCTAATATAATTACAAAAGGCTCTTCATTCTTTTCTCTTGCATAATTTATTATATCTTCAACATCGTAATAGTTGTATTCTGTAACAGATGCAACGATTCCTTGAGAATTTTTTATTTTTTCATTTTCTCCTGTAATCATTTGATCTAGTTTTCTTTTATCAGCTTCTACAGTAACAATTTTCTTTTGTCTTGCTTTTTTTACTATATCAAATATTTCGTTATTTGATTTTTGAAAGTAAATCTTATTAATTGTTTTATTAGAATTTATTGCTCCTTCAACTGGATTTATTCCATATATTAAACTCATAAATTAAATTCTCCTTTTGTCTATTCGTCTATTTTTAGTACTGACATAAATGCATCTTGTGGAAGTTCTACAGTACCTACTTTTCTCATTTTCTTTTTTCCTTCTTTTTGTTTTTCTAACAATTTTTTCTTTCTTGTTATATCTCCGCCATAACATTTTGCAAGAACATCTTTCCTCATAGCTCTAACTGTCTCACGTGCTACAACTTTCCCTCCTATAGCAGCTTGAATTGGTACTTCAAAAAGTTGCCTTGGAATTATCTCTTTTAGTTTTTCTACCATTTTTCTTCCACGTGTTTCAGCTTTCTCACGGTTAACTATAAAAGATAGAGCGTCCACCACTTCTCCATTTAACAGGATATCAAGTTTTGATAGGTTGGCTCTTCTATATTCTGTTATATTATATTCAAAAGAAGCATATCCTTTAGTACGTGATTTTAGTGAGTTGAAGAAGTCATATATTATTTCATTTAATGGTATATCATACACTAACATTACTCTATTTGCATCAATATACTTCATGTTTAAATAATTTCCTCTTCTTTGTTCGCATAACTCAAAGATATTTCCAACATACTCTTTTGGAGTTATAATTTCTGTCTTAGCAATTGGTTCTTCTATGTAGTCAATATCAGATGGGCTAGGAAGTTCAGATGGATTATAAAGTTCCAAAACTTCACCGTTTTTTTTATAGACTTTATATATAACAGATGGAGCTGTTGTAATTAAATTTAGATCGTATTCTCTTTCAAGTCTTTCTTCAATAATTTCCATATGCAAAAGTCCTAAAAATCCACATCTAAATCCGTGTCCAAGTGCAGATGAAGTTTCGAGTTCAAAATGTAGAGAGGCATCATTTAATTTTAGTTTTTCAAGGGCTTCTTTTAATTCCTCATACTCTGTTCCATCTGCTGGGAATATACCAGCATATACCATAGATTTTACTTCTTTATAACCTGGTAGAGCTTCTTTAGTAGGATTATTTTTTAGTGTTATAGTATCTCCTACTCTTATGTCAGATACCCTTTTTATACTAGCAGAAATATACCCAACTTCTCCTGCAGATAACATATCAGCTTCTACATATCCTCCTGGTTTAAAATATCCTATTTCTACTATCTCATATTCTTTTCCATTTGACATTGTAGATATAACATCACCTTTTTTAATAACGCCATCAAACATTCTAACATAAGCTAAAGCTCCTTTATAGTTGTCATACACAGAGTCAAATATTAAAGCTTTAGCAGGAAGAGATGCGTCGCCACTAGGTGCAGGAATTTTATTTACAATTATTTCTAAAACATCTTCCATATTAAGCCCAGTTTTTGCAGACACACAAGGTGCATCTTGGGCTTCAATCCCAATCACTTCCTCGATTTCATCTTTTACTTCTTGTGGTCTTGCACTTGGAAGATCTATTTTATTTATTACTGGTAGTATTTCAAGATTATCTTCAAGTGCGAGATAAACATTAGCCAAAGTCTGAGCCTCAACTCCTTGGGCTGCATCTACTACAAGGAGAGCCCCCTCACATGCAGCAAGGCTTCTTGAAACTTCGTAGTTAAAATCTACATGCCCTGGGGTATCAATTAGGTTAAGGATATATTCATTGCCATCTTTGGCTTTATAATTCATTCTTACGGCTTGTGATTTTATTGTTATACCACGTTCCCTTTCAATATCCATATTATCAAGTAGTTGTTCATGCATCTTTCTTTCATCTATAGCACCTGTAAGTTGCAATAGTCTATCTGCAATTGTAGATTTACCATGATCAATATGAGCTATTATACTAAAATTGCGTATTCTTTTCTTATCTATCATCTTTTTCCCTTCTTAAACTTAAGTAACAATTATATTATAGCAATTTTTTAGTTAAGTATCAAGATTATAAATTAAGAAAAGAAAAGATATGCTAAAAAAATAGCATATCCCTAAAAAATCAATCGTAAAATGTTCCTTCAAATGTTTTTGCAGCTCCGCCTTGCATGTATACACAATCATTTTCTTTTACACTAAATTTGAGTTTTCCTCCCGGCAGAGATACCTCTCCACATTTTTTTACTAAACCCATTTTATAAGATATAAAATAACTTGCACAAGCACCTGTACCGCAAGCAAGTGTTATCCCACTTCCCCTCTCATATACAGCCACCTCAATATTTTTATTATCAATTATTCTTACAAACTCAACGTTTACTCCATCAGGAAATAGACTGCTCGTACTGATACTTTCTCCGTATTTTTTTGCATATTTCATAGTATCTTTTTCTACAAATATTACAGCATGCGGATTACCACAATTTACTAAATTAAGTTTAAACGTAATATCTTCTGCTTTAAATTCACATACATCTGTGAGCTTAACTTTTCCCATATTTACGCGTATATCTGTTACCTGTTCTTTTTCATGACCAAAAGAGAGAGACAACTTTTTTATTCCACCACGTGTTTCAATTGTAATTTCACTAAGACGTGTAAGTTTGTTCTCATATACATACTTTCCAACACATCTGATACCATTTCCACACATTTTGCCTTCGCTTCCATCGCTATTAAAAATTCTCATTTTAAAATCTGCGACTCTGCTTTTAGAAATTAGTATAAGACCATCGCTTCCTATNNNGACCATCGCTTCCTATTCCGAAATTTCTATTGCTTAACTTTATGGCTAAATTTTTAAGTACGCTATCTGGCGGATCTACATCCCTATAAATAAAAACGTAATCATTTCCAATACCATGCATTTTAGTAAATTTTAGCATAAAAAATCACTCCTAATCATTGTAATTTATTTTTTTACTTATTTAATAATATTAGGATAGATTTATTTTATTACTAAAAGATAAAAAAGCACGGTCAAAAATTGACTGTGCTTTAAAATTTTCAACGGATCACCATTAAATTATTCTTCGATTTTCCTCTCTTGAATCTATCGATTCTTTCCTGAAGGCATTTTTTATACTTTTCTAAGTATGACTTCGTTCCTTCAGAAAGTGATAAAAATATTTCAGACTTTTCGTATTCTTCAAAGAGCTCAGAAGCATCAAGTCTACCGTAAACTATGTCAAAGATAATATTCTTAAATTCTTCTATAGAACATTTTAAAGAATCTCCATTACCAATATAATTACAGAATACGGATTGAAGAAGTATCACTTCTGCAACATTATTACAATACTCCTTGAGTGTTCCTGCAATATCATCTTCAATCTCAACTATAAAGCCATAAAACAGCTCACTTGCAACTTCAGAAGGGAACTTTTTCAAGAATTCAACCTCATGCTTGAGCGAATATACGAGCTTTATAAATTCTTCAAAGCTACTTTTGGTACCCTCTCCTATAAGGGGACGGTAGAGTTCAGCTCTTGATGAATCACATCCCCTAGCATGTGTGTATTTCATACGCTCCTCAAGTATTATACCCTCAATATCACTGTAAGTATCAAAAGCTGTTTTAGAAGCAATCCTGTAGAGTCTAGGTAAAACATTTGAAATAACGTTTGCGTAATAAGCAAATTCATATATTTTGTACTCATTTGCAAAAGTTACAATTGCTTTCATCACCTTAGTGCCCGTATTTATTTCTTCTTTTATCTCTTTGTTTGCTATTGCAAACCGAGCAAAAAAAGTATTATCACATAGCCCCATGTATATAGAATGAGGAGATTGATCTTTGAAATGATATCCGAGTTCAAAAAGCATATTCTTAAGAAGATTTTCTTTGTCATCTGAGGAAAAGAATGTTTCTTCTTCTTTTTCGAAGTTATTTATAATAGTCATCGCTATAGAAAATATCTTGCTTATAGCCTCTTCTCTTTCCTCCTTGCTTATTTCTCCTGAATAAACCAATCTTTCAAGAACATCGAGAATAAAATTTTCTCCGCTAAATTCTACTTTAGAATCAACACTGGTAGAATACTTAACAATATTACTCATATTTTATTCCTTTCTTCTCAAAAACTTATTTGAGAACATATGGTTTTCTATCTAACATAAAGATTATAGCACATTTTCTATATTATGTCAAATTTAAAGATGCTAACTCTAAAATACACTTGACACCACTCTTTAAATATGCTATAATATTTAATCGTAGATACAAGACATTATGTGCCTAGGACAGTAATCAGTCCTAAGAAAGGAATAATTATGGATAAAAATCAGTTAGGATCCTTCAATCCAAATGCATTTTCTATTACAATGCAAAGCAATGAAGTCAGAAATAAGATTGTAGAGCTCTTTCCCTGCGCTTTAGGCTCAGATGACCTTAACGAGCTTGAAGAAGACGTCTATACCATTGCTGATACGATCTCTGATCTCTCAACAAAAGAGAAAAAGAATTTAAGAAAGAGTAAAGACGCCATTGTAGAAAGGATAGCTGTTTTATTTTCAAAAGGATTACAGTACGAAATGGTATCTAGTTTTGCCGATGACCCAAGATTTGTAAAAAAAGCTTTTTCTGATTCATTAGAAGAGGCCATATCATTCATAAAAGATGAATTGGGTCCTAGTTCCATTGATACTGATGAAGACGAAAAGCTTTATACTGGATTTGACGAAAAAGCTATTGCATAATTGATATTTACCCTGCGATAATTTCGCAGGGTTTTCTTTTTAATTAAAAAGTGATATAATAGCTATGAGGTAAAAGTTATGTATAAGATAGATGACTACGTAAAAATTAATTCTTCTAATATTTTTGGAAAAATTACAGATATAAAAAAAGATAAAATATGTATCATTTCTAACGAAAAGAAAATATACACAAGTATAAATAATGTGAAGCCAATGAACATACCTAAAAATGATAATTTTCTCCTTACTTCGCATGTAACATTATCACTAAATCAAGATGATTTTTCAAGTGAGATAATGTTAAGGCACCTAAAATATGACGAGGCTATGGACTTACTTGACAAATTTATTTTTTCAGCCATAAAAAATAAGGCTAAAACTGTTAAAGTAATACATGGAAAAAATGGTGGAGTTTTAAGAAAGGCAGTTCATGAATATTTAAAAAATTGTAAATATGTAGAAGACTTTAGACTTGGATACCCACATGAAGGAAGTTATGGGGTAACTATTGTAACGTTAAAATAACTCTAGTAAAGTGATTTTACTAGAGTTATTTTTATTTATTTTCTTAAAATTCTTAATGTATTTAATATAGTAATTAAAGTTACACCTACATCTGCAAAAACTGCTTGCCACATTCCAGCAATTCCTATAGCACTTAGTACTAAAACTAACACTTTGACACCTATTGCAAAGGTTAGATTCTCTTTAATTATCTTTACAGTTTTCTTTGAAATTTTTATTGAACTAACTATTTTATCTAAACTATCAGTCATAATTACCACATCTGATGCTTCTATTGCTGCTTGTTGTCCTACGCCACCCATAGAAATACCAACATCTGATAGAGCAAGCACTGGTGAATCATTAATACCGTCACCTACAAATGCTATTACTTCACCTTTTTCCTTATTATTTAACATATTTTCTAGTTCTGAGTATTTATCATAAGGAAGCATTTTAGATTTGTATTTTTCTATTCCAACTTCATTTGCAACTTGAGATGCAACTGTTTCATTATCACCTGTATACATAAGAGTCTCTATTTTCATATTATTTAATTTACTTATAGCATCTTTTGTATCTTTCTTTATTCCATCTCTTAAAGTTACACTACCAATTTCAACACCATTTGCAAGTAAATATATTATTGTACCAGACTCGTCTCTTTCTTTTTGTGTAAAATTACCAACCTTATATTCATTTCCATTGAATGTATATTTTAGTCCTTTTCCTGCAATCTCTTCAAAATTTTCAACTTTACTTGTATCTATAGTATAATTTACTTTATCAAGTATAGATTTTGCAATTGGATGATTAGAAAATTTTTCTGCCATTGCAACATATCTTAATATATCATCTTTTGAATTTATTTTCTCATCATTGCTTGTTATGCTTGAAACTTCAAATTTTCCAGTAGTAATTGTACCTGTTTTATCAAAAACTATTTTAGATATATCCTTTAGGCTATCTAAATAGTTACTTCCTTTAATCAATATTCCTTCCTTTGATGCTCTACCAATTCCTGAAAAATAACTAAGAGGAACAGAAATTGCAATTGCACAAGGGCATGATATAACAAGAAATATAAGAGCACGATATATACTTTGACTGTAAGTTATATCTGAAAATACAAGTGGCATAAACAAAGCTACAATAATGGCAAGAATTAATACAACTGGTGTATATATCTTGGCTGCTTTTGCCACAAATGTCTCAGTTTTTGCCTTTTTATCAGTAGCATTTTCAACAAGTTCAAGTATTTTACTTACAGTACTATTTTCGTACTCACTTGTAACTTCAACTTCTAACATCCCAGAAATTAGAATACTTCCTGATAGTACAGTATCATTTTTGCTCTTGCTAACATAGGCACTCTCGCCAGTTAAAGCTGCCATATCAAGCTTTGCATCTCCAGACACTACTACTCCATCTAGCGGAATTTTTTCACCCTGTTTTATTAATATAATATCTCCAATTTTTACTTCTTCTGGAGAAACCTTTTTATGTTCTGAGCCATTTTTTAAATTTGCATATTCTGGTTTTATATTCATAAGTTCAGAAATTGAAGCTCTACTTTTATTTACTGCTCTTTCTTCTAAGATCTTTCCTATTTCATATAAAATTATTACCATTAACCCTTCCATGTGCTGTCCGACTAAATATGCGCCTATACAAGAAATTGTAATCAAAAAGTTTTCATTTATTGTTTTGCTTTTAACTATAAGTTTTACCGCATTTTTTAATGTTCTACATAATAATATAATATATGCTATGATCGTTATTATATCGTTAAAATACCAAGGGAGCTTAACATAGCATCCTATAATAGCTAAACTTATACCAATAAATAATCTACAAATAGAAAATTTTATATTAGATTTTTTGTCCTCGACACTCGTTTTATTTTCTGTTACTACATAAACTCCAGGTTCTATTTTAGAAATAATTTGTTTTACTTTAGTTTCTACGTTGGTTGATTCTGATTCAAAGTTTAATTTTAATGTACTAAAATTCACAACTACATTTTCAAGATCTACTTCTTTTGAAAGCGTTTCTTGAATTTTGTTAGCGCAATTAGCACAATCCAAATTTTTTAAATAATAACTATATTTCTTCAACATGTTCACGGCCTTTCATTAATATTTGACTTACATGATTATCGTCAAGTGAATAATAAACTATTTTTCCTTCTTTTCTATATTTTACGAGTTTTGCTTGTTTTAATACCCTAAGTTGATGCGAAATAGCAGATTGTGTTGTTTTGACAACACTTGCAATATCACATACACATAACTCTTCTTCCATTAGAGAACATATAATTTTTATTCTGGTTGAATCTCCAAAAACTTTAAATAGTTCAGCAATATCATAAATAATTTCATCTTTTGGTATTTTTGCTTTAACGTTTTTTACAATTTCAGAGTTAATAATATTACATTCACAAATAGATTCCTCCATATTTTCCCCCTTTAATATATGAATACTTGTTCATATGTTATTATATGACTAATTTTAATTTATGTCAATAAAAAAAATAAAACTTAACATTTTTTTGTTAAGTTTTATAATAGATTATTTATTTTTCATTTATTTTCTCAAGCATTTCTTCAAGCGCCTTTGAAAGTTGATCTGGACAAGATGTAATTCTAAAGCCACATGGAGTTCCTTTTAATGATGCTATAACATCTTCTGCCCTCATTCCTTTGACTAACTTTGATATGCCAAGGGTGTTACCTGCACAGCCTCCAACTATTTTTATATCATTAATTATATGTGTTTTATCGTCCATATCAATTAACATTTGTCTTGAACATACACCTTGAGGAGTATATACGTACTTCATACTTTCACCTTCCCTTAATTTTATATTATGCTTTATCTTTCACGTGCAATACTATCAGTCTTACTTCTTGCCTCTTTTATTTTATCATCTATTGAATTTCTCTCATCGTTTAATTTTCTTTCAACATCTTTACCTGTAACCTCTTCCTGACTTGATATAGCACCAAGACCCATTCTATTATTTCTCTCATTTTTTAAATTTTGAGTTTTTATTTCCTCAATTTCCCTTCTTGCATCTTCATATATATCGTCTGCCCTTGATGCAGCAGGATCAACAAGTGTTTTTGCAGAAACTAATGCATCAAGTGCTCTTGAATAATCGCCTTTATACATTGCATCATCA
>HF996738.1:17741-30433 GCA_000433335.1 Clostridium sp. CAG:1219
TCTTCAAGAGCCTTTTCTGCCCTTTCTAAATTTTCTTTTATTGCTTCATCTTCAAATTCATGTTTTACACTATTTTCTTGCTTTTCTTCTGAGGCATCATTCTTGTCGTCAGCTCTTTTTACTCTTGCATCTACGTCTTTTTCTTTTTTAATTACTTTTTCTTCATAATATGTAAAACCTGTTCTATCCTTATAATCATCATACTTTTCTTTTTCCTTTTGTTCTTTATATAAAACTTGATCATTAGGTTTTAAATTTGCAAGTTGAGCATTTGCATCTAAATACTCTTTTTTTAGTGCTTCTAATTCTTCAGAATCTTTTTTGTCAGAATATTCTAATTCCTTTGTTTTTTCTACTATTCTTCTTGAAAGATATGAAATTCTTTCATTTAGTTTTTCTACTTCTTCTATATCTCCCTCTCTTTTTTTATTAATTATCTTTTCACTTTTTTCTTTCTCAAATTCTTCTGAATTAAATAAGTTTTTTATATCATCATTTTCAGAAATTACAGATCTGCCATGGGATATTGCTCTGTGTTGATTATCTATTTTCCTAAGGTACATTTGATATGCAAGGACTTTATCATCCATTCTCTTTCCATTTGTTATAGCACCAGTATAAATTTGTCCATTAACTCCTGTTTGTAGATCTTTTACTAGTCTGTAATATTCCTTTGCAGTATTTAGATAAATAGCTTGTAAAATTTCTCGTCTTAATTCTTCTCTTGTCTTCTCGTCAATATTTTTTCCTTCTGTTTGCTCTTTTAATATAGTTTCTGGATCTTTTTTACTATCTACCTCTGCTTTTAGTTCATCTTTTCTTTCTTGTTCTACTTCCTGCTCTGACTTACCTTGAAGTCTTTTATCCATATACTCTTTTGCAGTTGGTTTAATTTGTCTTCTTAGCTCACTAAAGAAACTTTTTTTATCGTAATCTGATAGTACTATAAGATCTATTTCATCTTTATCTAAAGAAAGATATTTTCCCTCTCTCATTTTTCTTCTTAATATTTCAGTATCTTCCTCAAAAGTTCTATCATTTAACATCCTGTCTAATATTGTATCATATTCTTCTTTGTTACTTCTTATATATTCTTTTAATCCCATAATATTTCCTCCTATATAAATTTCTTACAAAAACTTGGTCTATGATATTTGCAAAGTCCATATTTTTTTATAGCTTCAATATGTGCCTTAGTACCGTAGCCTTTATGCTTTGCAAAACCATATTCGCTAAATTCTTTATCCATTTCAGTTAACATTCTATCTCTTGTCACTTTAGCAATAATTGAAGCACAAGCAATAGATAATGATTTACTATCACCAGATACAATTGTCTCTTGCATTTCCCCAAATTTAGTTACCTTTTGATTTCCATCTATTAGTATAAAATCTGGCTTTATCTTCAAGTTTTCTACTGCTTTTGCCATAGCAATCTTAGTAGCATTTAATATATTTACTTCTTCTATTACATCTACATCTGACATTCCAACCCCAACAGCTAAAGCATTTTTTAATATAACGTCATATAATGCCTCTCTTTTCTTTTCTGTAAGCTTTTTAGAATCATTTACTCCCTCTATTATATCACCGCTTTTTAAGTATTACAGCTGCCGCAACTACCGGTCCACAAAGAGGTCCACGTCCAGCTTCGTCGATACCACAAACATTTTGATATCCCAAATCATGATATTTTTCTTCATATTCTAACATCTTTTCTAATCTTTCTTCTTCTGAATTTTTCATTTTACCTCCATTATAAATCAAGACAATCTTTATATACCTCGTTTTTAGGAATTCCTTTTTCTTTTGCTACAGCTTTAATAGCATCTTTTTTATCCATTCCAGAATTAATGTATTCTTTAACTAAAGTAGCATTCGGAATACTTAGTATCTTTTTTTGTAAGTCTTCCTCAATTGTTTCTTTATTCTTTCCCTCAACTATTAAAACTATTTCTCCTTTTATTCCATTTTTATCTATATACTCTATAGCTTGTTTTATAGTAGTTATTTTATATTCTTCATATATCTTTGTAAGTTCTCTACAAATACATATTTTTCTATCTCCTAGAGCTTCTAACAAATCTTTTAATGTATATAAAATTTTGTGTGGGGCCTCATAAAAAATCATTGTTCTTTTCTCATTCTTGATATCTTCTAAATGTTTCTTTCTTTGCTTTTTACTTACTGATAAGAAGCCTTCAAACGTAAATTTTGATGAATCAAAACCACTTCCGACTATCGCTGTAATTAAAGCTGTAACCCCAGGAATTATAATAACATTATAGTCGTTGTCTCTTAGATATGAAACTAAATTTTGTCCTGGATCGGAAATGATTGGCATTCCTGCATCAGACACTAAGGCAATATCTTTTCCTTCATCTAGTAATTTAACTATCTGTGATATCTTTTTTTGTTCTGTATGTTTTTCATAACTTATTAGGCTCTTTTTTATATTAAAATGTGTTAAAAGCTTAAGAGTGTTTCTCGTGTCCTCTGCAAGTATGATATCAACACTATTTAACGTTTCAACAGCTCTATATGTTATATCTCCAAGATTCCCTATTGGAGTGCCTACAACAAACAAATTTCCTCTTTCTTTTTTCAAATTAATTCTCCTTACTTATGCCATACATTTTATAAATTTCATCTGTATATTCGCCTGAATCTTTATATTCTATAATTGGTGGCTCTATTATTAGTTCATTTCCTCCTTTTTTTACATATTTAATTAGTACTATACTAGGTTTCATATTAACTTTTGGATACACAAATCTAATTTTCTTAGGCTCTAAATTATTCTTTCTTGCCAAATCTATAAGGTCTACTAACCTTTCTGGCTTATGTACCATATATAATTCTCCTTTTACATTTAAAAGTTTGTTCGCACTAACAAATACATCTTCTAATTTACATTTTTCTTCATGCCTTGCAATATATTTTACAGTATTTTCATTTATTATACCAGTACCAATTTGTTTATATGGTGGATTACATACTATTATATCTATATTTTCACCATTTTCTAGCTTAAAGATTCTCTTTTTTATTTCATTATAATTTTTTATATCCTCATTTATTGGTATTATTTTCTCACTTAAGGAGTTTCCATATATATTTTTTTCTAAAAGATTAAACATTTCTTTTTGAAGTTCTACAGCATAGAGTTTTTTATAATTTTGCTTAGCAGAAATTATAATTGGAATTACACCTGTCCCACTACAAAAATCAACTATTACATTTTTTGAACTATTGGAAATAACAAAATTTGCAAGTAAAATTGTATCCATTCCAAAGCAGAAATAATTATCATCTTGAACTATTTCCATATCATTTATACCAAGTTTAACTTTTTTTATAGACATATTTTTTGCTCCATCTTAATAATTTAATTATATACTAATTAAACACAAAAATCAAGAAAAAACAAGAGTAAGTAACACATAAGCATTACTTACTCCATGTAGTAAAAAAATCTACCATTTCATTTTTACAGTTGATGCCATTTGGCCAACTTTCTTTTCTTAACATATCTTCACATATAAAATTATCAAATGAATTAATGTATGGTATTACTTCATATATGTTTGAAGGCGCATACCCTATAACTGGCAGGCCAACTATTTGGTTAAACTTAGATAAGCTATGGACATTTTTATCTAAATCATATACTATATAGTCTGGTTTGCCAGTATAGAAGAATAAAAAATTTGTTATTGCATTTATTATATAATTTGGCACTTTTTTTCTAAGACCAGAAAGGCTATGTCCCACTTGTCCCCTTATAAGATTTGGATAGTTTCTATAAAACCATCTCACGACAAATGGATTAAATGATTGAACAGTATATTCTCCCTTATAATCTTTTAGGTTTTCTACCAGTTTCTTTTCTAACTTTCTGTTTTTGAAATGATAGTCTTTTATATCAAATATTACAGGAACTTTACCCGATACTATAGACAAGAAGGTATCTAAATCTACAGAGTTTTTAAGATCTATTTTTTTTGCCTTAGAATTTCTCTGACCAAGTTTTTTTGAGATTTTATCAGAGTGATATACCCTTATATTCCCTTTAAAGTAAACAAAATCGGCCTCAATAGCAACATTATTTTGAACACATATTTTAAATGTGTCAGTAGAATTTTCGTATATACTACTATCCAATATTCCTCTATGTGCTATAGGACTATTAATTAAAAAATGTTCCTTAGTCACTCTTGAAGCATAACGGTTAGCGACACTCCAAAGTTTATTTACTACTGACGAGGCAGTATCATTTTCTTCTATTGCAACAAAAAGATTATTAATATTTGGGATTCCTTCATACTCACTTTTATAAATTATTTGAAGTTTTTTTCTAATAGGGTTTTTAGAATAAAACACATTTTTAGTAATCTTTCTTATTTTAAAATAACTAACCAATGAAGTAGCCTCAAAATATATGTTTGGATAATTACATGCTATTTTTCTAATGTTCTGCTTGTATGATCTATTTATTTTTCCCCTAGGGACAATAATCAAAAAACTTGAATTATTTATCATATCAAGTAGATCCTGTAAAAATACTATTTTTGAATTAGAATTCTTATAAAAGTATTTTTTAACATCATTTGAACATTTAGATGAAATTTTGCCTGGAAATCCTAATAACCTTAAAGTGTATCTATCAGAAAAACAAATTAATCTCTCATCTTTAAGAGGCCGCACTGTAAGTCTAATTCCACTTTTTTCTCCGAGTTTTAGAATTTCTCTATATGACTTTTCAGAGTTTTCTGGAAAGTTTAAGCAAAATCCTCTATCCGCAAATATAACTTCATACAGCCGTTTAATTTTTCGTGGTTTGTATTTAAAAAAATTAAAAAATACAATAAGGGCCAACATAAAAAATAAAACAATATATATCATAAAGTTTTCCTCCTCTAAATTATTAATAAGGTTTTTAAAAGATTTTTAATATATTATATCAAATTATTATGCCTTGTCAACTAACATATTGTATAGGCTTGACAAATATGATATAATTTACATAAGTAAAGGAATTAAATTAAGTTTATTATACTATTTTAAGAAAGGAAGGTGCCTTACTATGGCAACTTGTATAACAGCATATGATTTCCTGCGGCTCTTCTTCTTTGAACTTTATTCAAAGAAGACTACCATCATAAGTAATAAGTTAGGCGTAATCCTTGAACCTTTTGTTAAAGTTCCATTCTATAGCGAAATTTTAGGTGGTATCACGTACACCAGATATGGAAATATCAAAAGTTCTAAGGAGCTTGAATTTGCCGAGGCAAGACTTGAGAAAGAAGAATTTGTTTTAATAGATGAGGAGTGTATACTTTTCTCTGAAAAGATAAAGCAAATAAGGTTAGATTCGTTTACCCCCTCTCAGGTAAATAAAGCGGAGAAACTTGCTGGTATCCTGTCAAAAAGACTCAAGGTATAGTTAACTCATGTATAAGACGTGACACATTATTTTGTGTGTCACGTCTATATTTTAAAAAGGTGAAAAAATATGAAAATAGAATATATCACTACTAAATTAGATAACGGAAAAACTCTAAAACATATACTTCAAAAGAAATTGTATATATCTAATATTCTTTTATTTAATTTAGTAAAGTTTAATAAAATATACATAAATGGGAAAAATATGTCCGAAAATGTATACCTTTCATCTCGCATGAAAAATGAAGAAAAGATAACAGTATTATTAGACTCAAAAACTGACATAAACAAATCGAATATAAAATACTCAGATAAGTTTAAAAAATATGATTTTAAACTTGACATATTATATGAAGATGAATATATACTGGCTGTAAACAAGCCTGCATATATGGTGTCTCACCCATCGGCCCCAGACTACCTAACGACGCTTTCTAACGCTGCATATAGCTATTTAGAGGCTCAAGGTATAAATACAATACATTTAATTACAAGGCTAGATAAAAATACAAGTGGTGTTTGTATTTTTGCCAAACACAAATATGTACAAGAATTATTTGCACGAAAAAAAGATACAATAGATTTTAAAAAAGAATATATAGCTATTGTAAATAATATTGTAAAAGAAAATCATGCAATAGTAGAAAAGAATATAATAAGAGCAGAAAATTCAATAATTCTAAGAAAAGTATGTAATGCTCCTCTAGGAGATTTTGCAAAAACTGAATATTTCAAAATAAAAGATAATAAAGATAAAAACTATAGTGTATTAAAAATAATACTTCATACTGGAAGAACACACCAGATAAGAGTTCATATGTCATCCATATCTCACACATTACTTGGGGATGATCTTTATGCAACAAATGAAGAAAAAAACTATATATCAAACAAAATTAAAAGACAAGCATTGCATGCTAGAAGTTTAACATTTTATCATCCAATAACAGGAGAGTATATAGAAATAATAGCACCCGTACCTGATGATATTAAAAAGTTGATAGATTTTTAATCTACCAACTTTTTTGTCTATATTGATGCAGGATTTTTACTAATTGTCATGTTAACCTTTTTATTTTTTACCTGTGAAAACTTTTCAATTTTTTGGTATACGTACTTATATACTTTATCGCTTAGTATGGTTTTTACTAAAACGTTTATTCTATATTTATTATTTAATTTTTGAATATGTGGTGCTTTCGGAGAAAACAACTTAAAATTTAAATCTTCCATTCTATCATCATTTAATATGTCAAAAAGGATAATTGAATCTTTTTTTAAAAGTGTTACATCCTCACTACTTAATTCAAATAACAAAATATCACAAAATGGTGGGTATTCAAACATATTTCTATAACTTATCTCTTTTTCATAAAACTCTTTATAACTTCCATTTACCACAGCTTGTATTATATAGTTTTCGTGCTCTGTAGTTTCAATAATCACTCTTCCTTTTTTTTCTGCCCTTCCTGCTCTACCTGCAACTTGGCATAGATTTTGGTATGCTCTTTCATTAGAAGTATACTCAGAAAGTGAAAGTAAATTATCTACTCCTAAAATTCCAACCAAAGTTACATTTGGAAAATCATGGCCTTTTGATATCATCTGAGTTCCAATTAAAACGTCAGCCTTTTTTTCTCTAAAGTCACCTAAAATATTTTCAAGTGAATCCTTTGTTACAGTTGTGTCAGCATCCATTCTAATTACTTTTAGATCTTTTGAAATATCTTTTATTTCATCTTCTAATTTCTCAGTACCTATTGTTGAAACTTTTATATTATCACTACCACAAACTGGACAAGTTGTTATATTTTTTTCTACATGTGAACAGTAATGACAATGTAATAAATTATTCTTTTTATGATACGTAAGTGCAATATCACAGTTAGGGCACTTAAATATATAAGAACAATTGTTGCATCTAAAGTAAGATGTATATCCTCTCCTGTTCAAAAATAATATTGTTTGTTCTCCTCTTTTTTTATTTTCTATTATCTCAGACCTTAGTTTGGAAGTAATAATACTGTTATTTCCAAGTAGTCTATCTTCTTTTATATCTGCTATCTGAATTGATGGTAAAGAGGCGGTGCCAGCCCTTTTTGTCATTTCTATTAATTTTATATTTCCTCTTTTAGCAGTATAATATGATGTTATTTCTGGAGTAGCACTACCAAGTACTAATACAGCATTATTTTCTTTGCATAAATACTGAGCCACTTCTTTTGTTGAGTACTTTGGCTTAGTTTGAGAACAATAACTTGGGTCATGTTCTTCATCCATTATTACCATACCAAGATTACTTATTGGTGCAAATATGGCAGAGCGAGCTCCAATTACAATATCAACTTCGCCATTTTTTATTTTTTTATACTCTTCTTTCCTTTCAGTAATCTTCATCTTGCTATGTAAGATTGCAACTTTTTTTCCAAACCTTGCTACAAGTCTAATTACGCTTTGATGTGTTAGTGAAATCTCTGGTACAAGGAAAATAACTTTTTTTCCCTTTATTATTACCTTTTCTATTAATTGCATATAAACCTCTGTTTTTCCAGAGCCTGTAACGCCATGTATCAAAAATCTTTCATATTTTTCTTGATCTATATATTGGGATATTTCAGCAATTGCATAGCGTTGCTCTTCAGTAGGAATTTTCTTTGAATCTTTTTTTATACTATCAAGATCTACAACATTACTTTGCTTCTTTATCTTTTCAAATGCAATATATCCATTTTTTTCTAATGTAGATAATATAGTCTTAGATATTTGTATACCAGAAATCATATCATCAATCATGACATTTTCATTTTCTTCTAAAAATTTTAATGCCTTTATATGCTTAGGAGATTTTATAGTACCATTTTCTATTTTTTCATCTAAAGTGATACTTGATAGCAACAAAGTTACTTTTATATCGAATTTATCTCTCATATTTTTAGAAGATGCCTTAGAAGATGTACCTGGCGGTAGCATTAATTTTAAAACATCATATACATTACAAAAGTAAATATATGCCATGTATTTTGCAAGTTTTAATTTTTCAGGAGTTATATATGATATTTCATCTAGTATTTGAATTATACTTTTAAGTTTATAATTTAACTTTGATACATCCAAATCATCATCAATTTTTACAATTATCCCCTCAGTATTTGCATCCTTTCCTCTGCCGAAATTTACCAATACTCTTTTGCCAACTTCGATACTTTCTTCAAGTTCAGATGGAACACTATAATCGTATACTTTGTTTAATTTTTTTACGGATGTATTAACCAAAACTTTTACTACCACAATACTTTCCTCCTTGAAATATTATATATTTAATAGCCTCAATTGTCAATTGTCAAATAAACATATGTACAAAAAATATCACGTATGTGAAAAAACATATACGTGATAAAATATAAAAATAATACTATCCTAATTTTTTTGATATAAGCGCTGCTAAGTTTTCAGCTTTAGTCTTTAAATATTGAATGTCTTCCCCTTCTAGCATAACTCTAACTAGTGGTTCTGTTCCTGAAGTTCTAATAAGTACTCTTCCATTTCCTTCAAATTCTTTTTCAAGAGATTTAATTTCATTCACAATTTCTTCGTCTTTATCGAAATCAAATTTTTTCTCATTTGCTACTTTTGCATTTACTAATACTTGTGGATAAGCTCTCATTATACTAGCTACCTCAGATGCTTTTTTACCAGATTCTAATATTGCTCTAATAAGCATTAGTGATGTTAAAATTCCGTCTCCTGTTGGATTGTAATCTAGCATTATAACATGACCTGATTGTTCTCCACCTAAATTATATCCATTTTTTAACATTTCTTCTAATACATATCTATCTCCAACTTTTGTTTGTACAATATCTATACCATTATTTATGCCGTATTTTTTAAGACCTAAATTACTCATAACAGTTGCAACAACAGTGTTATTTTTTAATTTTCCTTTTGATTTTAAATAGTTAGAAATAATTGCAAGTATTTTATCTCCATCTATTTCATTTCCTTCTTCATCAACGGCAAGACATCTATCACCATCACCGTCATATGCAATTCCTAGTGAACAATGATTATCTAGAACAACTTTCTTTAAACCTTCTATATGAGTAGAACCACAATTATCATTAATGTTTATTCCATTTGGATTATTATTTATGATAATATGATCAATATTTAAAACTTTAAATACTTTTTCTGCCACTACTGATGTAGCTCCATTTGCTGTATCAATTGCAACTTTAAATCCAGTTTTATCTAATACTTCTAATTCCTCTTCAAAATTTTTTCTAAAGAAATATACATATTCATCTAAAAGATCAGTTCTAATTTCAGATACACCAATTTTATCATTTATTGCTGTAAGTTCATCTATCTTTCCAGAATCCATTATTTCTTCTATTTCCTCTTCTAGTGAATCAGGAATTTTCATACCTTTATTACTAAAATATTTAACACCATTAAATTCATACGTGTTGTGAGATGCTGAAATAACTACACTAGCATCTGCTTTAAATCTTTTTGTAAGATATGCTACGGCTGGCGTTGGTAAAACATCAAGTATTTTTACGTTTGCACCATAACTCAAAAATCCAGCTGTCATAGCTGCCTCAATTAAAGTCCCAGATATTCTAGTATCTCTACCAATAAAAATAGTTGGAGCATGCCCAGTTTCTTTTGATAAAACATATGCACCAGCCTTTGCAACTTTATATACAAGTTCTGGAGTAAGTTCAGTATTTGCTATTCTACGAATTCCATCAGTTCCAAAATATTTTCTCATTTATACCACCCTTTTTATTAAATATTTTTCCATTCATTATACTTTCTTATAATTTCTTCTGCTACTTTATATGGAGTCATATTAGTAGTGTCAATTACTAAGTTATAATTTGACATGTCATTTTTCCTAACACCATATAAATTAAAATATCTTTCATTTTCTAACTCAAAACGTTTTTTTAGATCTGCCATATGTTCTTCCATTGTTTCAAAGTTTTCAGTATGTTTTCTCTCTTCATCAAAAAAAGCTCTTTTTGCGGCCTCTTTAAGATCAACGCTCAAATAAACTTTAAAAGACTCTGGCACTACATACCATCCGAGTCTTGCGTCTATTATTAAGTTTTCATGTTCTTTTGCATAACCTTCTGCACTTTTTTCTATTTGTTTATCTATCTCTGGATATTTTATAACATACTCGTTAAATTCAGTAACGCTCATATTATTTTCTTTTGCAAGTTTTCTAAAATACATACCATTACTATAAATCTCATATCCTAATTTTTCTTTTAATATCTTTGATACGGTTCCTTTACCACTTGCCAGATCACCAGCTATAGTTATAACATCTAATCTTTTCACTTTTATTACTCCTTAACTATAGCCTCTATATGCATTTCTTCATCCTCTATAACATTTGGTTCTACTACGTATTTGCCATTTTTCTTTACATATACTTTTTCATTTTCTATTTCTTCACCTGCGACATCTACAGCATCTCTAATATCATCGCTACCTTCTTCTAGTCTATTTTTAGCAATCTTTCTTGCTCTTTTTGCTAAAGCAATTGCACTCTCATATCTATTACCTACTTTTGGCATTATTTCGTTAATATTTGGATTTGATAACATATTAAATTTCCCCTTTCAAACACTTTAGATATTTTATCATATTTTAGTTTAATAAACAAGTATTAAAACTCACAAATTGTAGTATTACCACATGGTAAAAACGTATCTGTTCCTTTTTGCAATATTCCAATTTCATCGCAAATTACATTTTTTATTTTCTTTGTAATAGCTTTATCTAAA
This sequence comes from Clostridium sp. CAG:1219, assembly GCA_000433335.1. Taxonomy (GTDB): domain Bacteria; phylum Bacillota; class Clostridia; order TANB77; family CAG-465; genus CAG-465. The sequence continues at coordinate 28,993 of HF996738.1, forward strand.
ACATTCTTTATTACTGTACTTGAAAAGCCGCCTGTATATGTGTTTATTACCAAGAAAAGTGGAATATCTGACAAAAGTATGTTACACTTTTGTATAAGTTTATAAAAATCTTTTTCAATATTCCAAACTTCTCCATTTTTTCCTCTTCCGTATGATGGTGGATCCATAATTATTGCATCATATTTATTTCCACGTCTTATTTCTCTATCTAAAAATTTTATAACATCATCTACTAAAAATCTTACTTTTCTGTCTTGTAATCCGCTTGATTTTAAATTTTCTTTTGCCCATGCAACCATTCCGGAAGATGAATCAACATGACATACACTAGCCCCGGCATAAGCACAAGCTACTGTTGCACCTCCCGTATATGCAAAAAGATTTAGTACCTTAATTTCTCTTTTTGAACCTTTTATTTTGTCTATCATATATTTCCAATTTACAGCTTGTTCTGGAAATAGACCAGTATGCTTAAATCCCATAGGTTTTATATTAAAGGTTAAATCTTCAAAATTAATCTTCCATTCATTAGGTAATTTTTTTAAAATCTCCCAATGTCCGCCACCACTGCTACTTCTTATATATCTTGCGTGTGCCATCTTCCATAATGCCTCATTTTGCTTCTGTGGCCATAATATTTGAGGATCTGGCCTTATTAATATATACTTTCCCCATTTTTCTAACTTCTCTCCATTTGACATATCAAGAAGTTCATAATCCTTAAAATTTTTATAGTAACGCATAAAATCTCCTTTATTAAATATTATTTTATAGGTGAAAAATATGAAAAAAATACCACATGAAAAAACAAAAAAAGTATTTTCAGCAATTGCATTTACCTCAATATTATCACTACTTTTTATATATTCTGGGAATATAATAGAATCAATAAAAAATACTATTAATATATTTATCTATTATGTATTTCCGTCCCTCTTTCCTTTTTTACTATTTACAGAATTTAGTTTAAATACTAAAATACTTGATTCTATTTGCGCCAAATTTGGAAATATTATATATAAGATATTTCCCATATCAAAGAATGGACTTCAAGCTATAATTATTGGTTTTCTTTGTGGATATCCAAATGGTGCTAAAGTGGTAAGTAAATTATACAATAACAACTTACTTAGTTTCACACAAGCAAAATATATATCTACATTTATTAATAACTGTAATCCAATATTTATATACACTACAGTTGGAATATGTATGTTTAATAATGTAAAAATTGGAATACTTCTTTTAATATGCCATTACTTATCAAGTATATTAATTGGAATATTTTCTTCGAGAATATATAAATATAATAATATTATACACGAAAACAATATATTTTTAAATACTAATAATATAAAAAGAGTGAATAATTGTAAAATAAGTTTTTTTTCTAATCTTCAAATATCACTAAAAAATACTTTTAATACATTATTAAATATTT
>HF996739.1:0-161 GCA_000433335.1 Clostridium sp. CAG:1219
TTATACTAATTCAACTATAGCCATTTCAGCATTGTCGCCTTTTCTTGCTACTAGTTTAACAATTCTTGTATATCCACCTTTTGCTTCATATTTTGGAGCAATTTCATTGAATAATTTTTCTGTTAAATCAACTGTTTTTCCATCAAAATCTTTTATTTTTA
>HF996739.1:195-16633 GCA_000433335.1 Clostridium sp. CAG:1219
TGTATTAAACATTTTTCTTCTAGCTGCAAGTTTAGAAGGTTTATCAACATTTACACTTACTTTTACCATTTCTCTATCTACAACTTCATATTTATTTCCATTTTTAGAAGTTTTTGAAACTTTTACTTTCTTTCCATTTTTATCTAACTTAGCTTTAGATATAGTTTTTTCTTTTACTTCAAAGTTATCTTTTTCTTTAATAGCCAAATCTATTAAACTATCTGTTAATGGTTTTACTTCTTTTGCTTTTGCAAGAGTAGTTTCAATTCTACCATTTAGAATAAGAGATGTAACTAAGTTATTAAGTGTTGCCATTCTATGAGAAGTTGATCTGCTTAATTTTCTAGTTCCTGCCATGATAACATATCCTCCTTATTTTACTCATTAATCTTCTTTATTTTTAAATTCAAGACCTAAATCTTTTACTTTACTTATTACTTCATCTAAAGATTTTTTACCTAAATTTCTTACTTTAATCATATCTTGTTCTGTTTTAGAAACTATATCTGCAACAACATTTATACCAGCTCTTTTTAAGCAGTTATAAGAACGCACAGAGAACTCTAATTCTTCAATAGGTGTTTCTAAAAGTTTATCTTTCATAGAAAGTTCTTTTTGAGACATTATTGACATAGTTTTTGCAATTTCAGATAGATCGATGAACATTTCTAAATGTTCATTTAATATTTTTGCTGCCATAGATAAAGCTTCATATGGTTCTATAACACCGTTTGTCCAAATTTCAAGAGTTAATTTATCGTAATCTGCTCTTTGTCCAACACGAGTTTTTTCTATACTGAAATTAACTTTTTTAACAGGAGTAAATATTGAATCTATTGGAAGTATATTTAAACTTTCTGTTGGATGTGTGGCTCTATCTCCAGCTTCATATCCTCTGCCTTTTACTGCTGTCATTTCTATATCAAGTTCAGAATTTTCATCAACATATGCTATATGTAAATCTTTATTTACAACTTCAATTGTACCATCAGTTACAATATCTGCAGCTGTTACTTCGCATGGACCCTTTACCTTTATAGAGATATTTTTTTGATCCATATCCGCAGACTTTAGACATACTTGTTTTAAATTAAGTATTATATCTGTAACATCTTCTGTTACACCAGGAATTGTTGTAAATTCATGATTTACTCCCTTAATTTTTACAGTATCAATAGCATATCCTGGAAGTGAAGAAAGTAATATTCTTCTTAGAGAATTACCAAGTGTAATTCCAAAACCTCTTTCTAGAGGCTCAACTTCAAATTTTGCGTAATAAGTATCTACGTCAACTTTTACACATTTGATTTCTGGTCTTTGCATTTCAATCATTTTATTTCCTCCTTTAATGTGCTCTGATTACACACATTATATTTTGATAAATGATTATTAACTTATTAATTAGTTTTTAGAGTATAACTCAACTATTAAGCTTTCTTGAACTTCAAGATCAACATCATCTCTAGTTGGTTTTCTTAAAACTTTTACTTCTGTTCTATCTTTGTTTATTTCTAACCAAGATGGAACTGCTTTTAATTTATTAACTTCTATTGAATTTACTATTGCTTTATTATCTTTTTTAGCATCTCTTACTGCTACAACATCCCCAACTTTTACAATATATGAAGGAATATTTACTTTTTTACCATTTACAGTAATCATACCATATCCTACAAGTTGTCTTGCTTCAGCACGAGAGCTGCCTATACCCATTCTATATGCAACGTTATCAAGTCTTAATTCTAATTGTTCAAATAGAATGTCTGATGTTACACCAGTGCGTCTGAAAGCTTCATCATAATACTTTCTAAATTGTGATTCAGATACTCTGTAATATGTTCTTGCTCTTTGTTTTGCTCTAAGTTGAAGTCCATATTCAGATAGTTTTGATTTATTTTTTCCATGTTGTCCTGGGGCATATGATCTTCTATCAAGAGCACATTTACCAGAATTACATCTTGTTCCTTTTAAGAAAAGTTTTATACCTTCTCTTCTGCATTTTTTACAAACTGCATCTGTATATCTTGCCATTTTAATCTAACACCCCCACTATACTCTTCTTCTTTTTGGTGGTCTACAACCATTATGAGGTATTGGAGTTACATCTTTAATCATGTTAATTTCCAATCCTGCTGCTTGAAGTGATCTAATTGCTGCTTCACGACCAGCACCTGGTCCTTTAACAAACACTTCAACACTTTTTAAACCGTGTTCTTTTGCTTTTTCAGCTGCAGCTTCTGCTGCTTGACCTGCTGCAAAAGGAGTATTCTTTCTTGAACCTTTAAATCCAAGTCCACCAGCACTTGCCCAAGATAAAACATTACCTTGTTCGTCTGTCATTGTAATAATTGTATTATTAAATGAAGATTGAATATGAGCCGCACCAGTTGATACATTCTTTTTAATTTTTTTCTTTGTAACTACTTTTCTCTTTGCTGCCATAACTTACTATACTCCTTTCTTTCCTGCAACTACTTTTCTTGGACCTTTTACAGTTCTTGCATTAGTTTTTGTTCTTTGTCCACGAACTGGTAGTCTGTTTTTGTGTCTTCTTCCTCTATAGCAATTTATTTCCATTAATCTTTTAATGTTTAGTGCTACTTCTTTACGAAGATCACCTTCTACAGTATAATCTCTTTCGATTATAGCTCTTATTTTTGATTCTTCTTCCTCAGTAAAATCCTTTACTCTTTTATTAGGATCAATACCTGCTTCTGCAAGTATTTTTAAAGATGCAGAACGGCCTATTCCATATATTGCTGTTAAACCTATTTCTGCTACTTTGTTTTTTGGTAAATCTACACCTGATATACGTGCCATACTTTCTACACCCCCACTTAACCTTGTCTTTGCTTGTGCTTTGGATTTTCACAGATTACTCTAACTACGTTATTTCTTCTAATTACTTTGCACTTCTCACAAATTTTCTTTACAGATGGTCTTACTTTCATTTTAAATCCTCCTTAAAATTTTTGTTAATAAATAATTTAACAAAAGTAAGTATATAATAAACAAATACTAAATATAAACTAATCTTGGGCTTAAAATTAGTTTACAGCCGCTTCAGTAGTTTGTCTATCTCATATTTTTAGTAATTATTTTGCTCTCCAAGTAATTCTTCCTTTTGACAAATCGTATGTTGAAAGTTCTAATTTTACTTTATCTCCTGGTAAAATCTTAATATAATGCATTCTTAACTTGCCAGAGATATGAGCTAAAACAACGTGACCATTTTCAAGTTCTACTTTAAACATTGCATTTGGTAGAGCTTCAATTACGTTTCCTTCAACTTCTATAACGTCATCTTTTGCCATATTACGCCTCCTAATAATTACATAAATTTGCTCAAAAAATAAAATCAAGCAAAATTAACACAACTATTATACATTTTTTTATTTCAAAAGTCAACTAAAAGTATTACTTTTTTAATTTTTTAAGAAAAAAAACTAAAACCAATATTCAAATTATCAGTTCTAGTTTTTAAATATTTAAATTATTAAAAGCGTTCGTCAGAATTTCTATATTTAGATAAATCTTCAGCATGACTTGTTTTTACATGAGGTTTAATTTGGTCAACCCTTACAGTTTGATTTTTTAACTCATCATTAAACCTTTTTTCTTCTTGAAAGCTCTTCTCATATTCTTTACTTTCAAGTACCATATCATAGTATCCTTTTAAATTTTTATCAAAACTTCTACTTGGATTGCCCGTTTTTTGATCCCATTCTATTTTTCCAATATATCCATTTTGTATCTGCTCTACATCTTCATACCTAAAAAATCCTTTTGTTAGATTATAATTTCCATTTGCTAAATATTGATAGTACCCTTTAGTATCATAATATACATTTCCTTGTTGGTCTTGCATAGTCATAGGATCCATAGCTATGTTTTTACTTATGAACTTGCCATCAGGCATATAATATATTACTCTAGCTTCTTGGGAATATAACGCTTGTCCATTTTGGTCATAAACTTGGGAAAGATTTCCAAAATTCACATCACATCTTATTCCTGAATTATATGATAAAGATAAATCCGGCTGCTGTACTTGATAGTCATAATTTGAATTTGATTTATTTCTTTTAAAAAATTCTCTAAGTCCCATATTTTTCTCCTTATAATTTTATTTTTTAGTCTAATGTTAATATTTTCGGTCCATCTTTAGTTAGTACTACAGTATTTTCATAGTATGCAGTAAGTCCGCCGTCTTCTGTTATTATTGTCCAAAGATCATCAGCAACATATACATCTGGACTTTTTTCGCAAATCATAGGTTCAATTGCAATTGCCATTCCATTTTTAAGTCTTGGTCCAGTTCCTTTTTTTCCTATATTAGGTATACCAGGATCTTCATGCATTTCTCTTCCAATTCCATGGCCTTGAAATTCTCTTAATAGAGAAAATCCTTGTTTGGTTACATAAGTTTCAATTGCATTTGAAATATCGCCTACTCTATTTCCTTCTACTGCTTTATCTACTCCAGCAAAAAATCCAGCTTCTGCAACTTTAATTAATTTTTCTGCAGTTTTTGATATTTTTCCTACGCCGTAAGTACGTCCAGCATCAGAATGGTAACCATTCTTATATGTTCCAAGGTCAACACATACAATATCTCCTTCTTTTAAGACAACCTTATCAGATGGAATTCCATGTATTATTTCATCATTTACAGAAGTGCATATTGCCCATCTATATGGCTTTCCGCCTTCATATGGGCACTCTACGCCTTTAAAAGATGGAGTAGCTCCATTTTCTCTCATAACACGCTCTGCAACTTTATCTAAATGCCCTGTTGTAACACCTGGTTTTATTTCTTTTTCTATAGCTTTTAAAACAAGTTTTAGAACTCTTGCAGATTCTTCCATAAGTTCTATTTCTTTTTCATTTTTAATATATATCATTTCTTAACATCTCTTTTCTAATTAACTGTTCCTATATATCATTAATAACTCTTTCTGGATGACTTGAAGCATCTATTGTTTTTAAAAGTCCCTCATTTTTATAATAATCAAGTATTTCTTTAGAGTTTTCCCTATATGTTTCTATTCTTGCTTTTAGAGTTTCTCTAGTATCATCAGTTCTTATCACTAAATTTCCTCCACAATCATCGCAAACATTTTCAACTTTTGGCGGAAAATCTATTCCATAAGCTCTTCCACATTTTTCACATTTTCTTCTTTCTAAAATTCTTCTAAATGCAAGTTCATCTTCAACTACAAGTTCAAATACCATATCAACTTTTTTGCCTACCTCTTTTAACATACTATCAAGTGCATGTACTTGTTTTAGCGTTCTTGGATATCCATCTAGGATAAATCCTTCTTTACAATCTTCTTCATGTATTCTATCTTTTAACATAGCAGTAATTTCATCATCTGATATTAACATTCCTTTTGAAAGCTTTTCAGCGATTTCTTTATTTTTCTTACTAGCTTCTCTTAACATATCCCCTGTAGAAATATGTGGTATGTTAAGATGGTTTGCAAGTATATCAGATCTTGTTCCTTTTCCTGTTGCAGGTCCCCCCATAAAAATATATACCATTTTAAATTCCTCCTTATTTTACGTGTGTATTGTATCATAACTTTTAAATAAAATAAACCGTTTCCTTAAAAAACATTCACATTCTAATTTATTTTAAAAAGTTTTATCACATACTTGATTAAAAATATTTATTATTGAAGAGTTTTTATCTTGTTCATTTATTCCTATAACAATCAACACATCATAATTTGCATTCTCAATTTTTCTTAGTATATTATATATATTTTTCATAGCATAATCCAAATTATTAATACTACCAAGACTATACATTCTAAGATTTATGTTTTCTTCTATGTTTTTTAAATCTTCATCAAACCCAAGTAACGCTATACTTCTTTGCGTATTTCGGCTAATGAAACTTTTAATCTTTCCATGCTTTCTAACTAAATCTTCGTTATATATTAATATAGATGGTGTTTTTATTTTATAATGGTCTCTCTTCTTATTTTCTTTTTTTATTTTACATTCTTTTACTTTTATTCCTAAAGCATTTATTTCCTCTTTAGTAATTTTTCCTTGTCTCAATATTTCTACACTGTTTTCATTAATTTTTACTATTGTTGACTCTATTCCAATCTTAGACGGACCACAATCTATATAAATATCTACGTTATCTTTAAAATCCGATTTTATATCTTCTATCACCGTTCCGCTAGGTCTTCCTGAAATATTGGCAGATGGACATGCAATTGGCAGGTTAAGCTCATTTATTATATTTAAAGTAACTTCATTGTCTGGTATTCTTACACCTATAGTTTCTTTATTTGCTGTTACTATTTTAGGAATTAGGTCATTTTTTTCAAGCACCATAGTTAAAGCACCAGGCCAAAATTTATTTGCTAATGTTTCTGCAATTTTATTAAAATTTTTAGTATACTTTTTTGCCATATCAATTGATGATACTAAGATATTTAAAGGATTGTTTTTATCTCTATTTTTTATTCTAAAAATTTTTTCTACCGCTTTTTCATTTGTAGCATCTGAGCAAATACCATAAACTGTATCAGTTGGTACAACTAAAATTTTACCTTTCTTTAAAATTTTAATGCTACTTTTAACTTCTTCTTTATTTATATTTTCTCTAAAGTCATAAATAATACACATTTTTAACACCTAAGACTAGTATAACATAATTTTAAAAAAAATAAAAGGCGAAAAACATTTTCACCTTTTAATAAAATCGCTTACTATTATCAATTTATAAAAAAATCAAGAGCATATGTAAACAACATAGCTCTTGAAATATAAATTATAATCTCACTCTAATTTCCACCTTCTGAAATTCTTTAACACCAATCATATAACTAGAAATATAAAATCTGTGATACAAAATCATATGCTGCAAGCTTTCATTAAATCTTGAAAATGCCTCGCACTCATCTTCTATTTCAGGATACATCCGGAAAATATCACTAAGCTCTAAATTAATTTTCACTTCAATGTTATTTCGTACTCCTGCTTCCAATTGAAGAAGCACTTTCTTTATCAGCTCGTCATAAAATTCATCAAAGAATTTTACTTCATTTGTAGTAACACAATACTCTGAAATTTTCTCAATTTCCTCCTTGTTATTACTTGGTAATTTTAGTTCTGCTGCCAAAAAATTTACAACTCGAAAGAATCTAAAGACATATTCTGTTTCATCTTTACATTTTAAAAAATTCTTCCGATCTGTTAAAAGACTGCAAAGATAGTCTACATTCCAATTGGGTAATAATCCTAATCTAGAAATAATCATCAAAGCAATAATACCAGCACCATACTTTGCTCTACCATTATTCCAAAGTTTCAGTTTCATAGAAAAAGTCTTTACCATTTTTTCCTCCTTAAAAATTATTTTTAGTAGAATCCTTTGTTACTATATACTTAGTATAACATTATTATACATAAAAATCAAGAGTAGTACCGGGTGGTACTACTCCTCATTTTCTGCTTCTTCTTTAGTCTCTACTTTATCATATCTTGTTTTTTCAGCAGCAGTTTTTTCTCTTCTAATTTGTCCCTCAATCTTTGAGATTGCAGATTCTATTCCATAATATAGATCTTCTGCTTTTTCTCTTGCAAGATATGTATGAGATTTGTATTCAATACGAATATCAACATCATGAGTTCCTTTACTTTTTTCTGTAAAAGTAACATGGCAAATTGTTGCATCATCAAAGAATTTATCCAATTTCTTAATTTTTCTTTCAGTAAATTCCCTTATTGCATCTGTAACTTCTATACGAAGCCCTGTTAAATCTAATTTCATAGTAATCACCTCTTATGGTTATTTTACACTATTTAATTTATTTTTGCAATACTAAAAAGAATAAAATCTATTTATCATCACCTATTACTAATTTATTGCACTTCCATTAACATATAATTTGAATCCGTTGAAATCTATATTACTATTACTGCTATTAGCATTTTCAAATGAAGTTATGAAACTATCTCCTGTCAATTTTATTTTTGAAGTACTATCTAATTTTAGGGTTATTGATTTTGCTGTGTTTTCACTATTTATTTTACCTTCAAAATAAGATTCATTTATAAAACTAGTGTCAAGTATTGATACTGAATCAACTGTTATATTTCCATACACTTTTTGATTCTCTAAAGTTAGTGTGACATCTCCTCCATTTTTTCCACTATTCCCCCATGAATCTGCCTTTATTCTTAAGAAATCCCCCTCAGAATCATTATTTACTATTTCATTATTATAAAGATATATACTAGCCTTTGTATTTGTAACGTATAAAGTATCCCCTTTATTTGTAATTATTTTATTATTCTTTGCAGTAAATTCTGCACTTCCATCTGCTGCATCTCCACTCATTGATTGATATAAAAATATATTTTTATAAGTTGTAGATTTTCCGTTCAATTTATTATTTGTATCTGTAAGTTCACAATTTGCAAAAGTAACAGAGTTTTTTCCTTCTATTACAACTCCTTCTGAAGCCTCTGAAACTAAAGTAGCATTTTTTACAGATATATTAGCTGTAGAATATATACTAGGTGATCCCTGCCCTTTTGTGTTGTAATTACCGCCATCTACTGTAACATTTTTCCCGCCTCTATCTGTTCTTATTGCAGCACTTGATATGCCATAAGTAGTTATATCTAAATTATATGCTTCCATATTTCCGCCACCTGTTGTCATAATTCCGCCAGAATTATCTTTTTTAGTAACTATTTTCGACTGATCTTTTTTGCTCAAAATAAGTTTGCATATTAAAAGCACCAACTATAATTAATATGCTCAAATTAATAATACATAGTAATGTAAAAAAACTTTATTTTTTAAGTTTTGCATTTTCATCCTCCATTTTATATCCAAGTCCTCTAACCGCTTCTATTGTAACTGTAGTTCCAATTGCTTTTAATTTTCTTCTAATGAACGACAAATACACTTCTAGATTATTAGATTCAATTTCATTTTCAATTCCCCATACTTTATCATAAATTTGTTCTTTTGATAAAATTTGTTCCTTATTATTTATAAAATACTCTACTAATTGAAATTCTCATATTATCACCATTAAAATTATATCATTCCTTTATTAAAGGAAAATTAAATATATCTACATTTTAACACATTTTTCATAAAAAAAGAAATAAACTGGCAAAACGCCTAGTTTATTTCTTTTAAGTTAATAATTATAACAAGTCAAATAAATCCATTTGTGCTGATCTTGGAAGTCCTGCAAGACATCCAGCATTTTGTAAAGTTTCCATGGCTACTCTTCCTATTTTTGCTCTTATTGCAATATCTTCTATTGAAGAGAATTTTCCTTGTTCTCTAGCTGCTACAAATTTATTTGCATCAACTTCTCCAAATCCAGTAAGTGAGGATAGGGGAGGTCTTATTCCATCTTCTTCTACTAAGAATTTTTTTACGTCTGATTTATAAATATCTACAGGTAAAAACTTTATTCCTCTTTCATTCATTTCCAAAACTAATTCTAGTATAGGATACATTGCTTTATCTTTTTGAGCTGCTTTATTTCCCTGCAAATCAATTTCTTTCATTTTTGCTAGTACCCTTTCTTTTCCATAAAGCATAGAATCACTATCAAATTCATCTGCCCTAATAGACATAAATGAAGCATAATATGCCTTAGGTTCATGTACCTTAAACCATGCTATTCTGAAAGCATTAGTAACATAGGCTGCAGCATGTGCTTTAGGGAACATATACTTTATCTTTTTACATGACGATATGTACCATTCTGGAACATTATTTTCCCTCATTATTTGCTCATACTCTGGAAATTTTGGATCTTTTAGAGCCTTTCCCTTACGTACCGTTTCCATAATTTTAAATGATTTTCCAGGATCTATTCCTTTATCTATTAAATAAATCATTATATCGTCTCTTGTACATATTGCTTCATTTAGGGTTACTGTTCCTTCTTCAATTAATGTTTGAGCATTTCCAAGCCATACATCAGTACCATGTGAAAGTCCAGATATTCTAATAAGTTCTTCAAATGTTGTAGGTCTAGTATCAACAAGCATCCCACGTACAAACTTTGTTCCAAATTCTGGCACTCCATAACTTCCAACTTCTGAGTGTATCTGTTCTTTAGTTACACCAAGTGCATCAGTTGATGAGAATATACTCATAGTTTCTTTATCATCAAGTGGAACTTTAGTTGGATCTATTCCTGTTATATCAAATAACATACGTATCATTGTCGGATCATCATGTCCTAGTATATCAAGTTTTAATAGATTTCTATCTATTGAGTGATAATCAAAATGGGTAGTCTTTATAGAAGAGAACGGATCATCAGCTGGATGTTGAACAGGGCAAAAGTCAAATATTTCTCTTCCCTTTGGAACAACAACTATACCACCGGGATGTTGACCAGAAGTCCTTTTTATTCCAGTACATCCAACTGAAATTCTAGAAATTTCAGCTTCTCTTTTTTTTATATTTCTCTCTTCATAATAGTTTTTAACAAATCCATATGCTGTTTTATCTGCAACTGTACCTATTGTACCAGCCTTGTATGTAGTTCCTCTACCAAAAATAACTTCAGTATACTTATGAGCTTCTGCTTGATATTCACCGGAGAAGTTTAAGTCTATATCTGGTTCTTTATCTCCATTAAATCCCAAGAATGTTTCAAATGGTATATCCATTCCATCTTTATCAAGTTTATGACCACATTCTGGACAATCTTTATCAGGTAAATCAAATCCATTTTTAAATCCATGATCAGAAAAATCTGAATACTTACAATTTGGGCATCTATAATGAGCTTTTAATGAATTTACCTCAGTAATTCCTGTCATGTAAGCTGCAAGTGAAGAGCCAACTGAGCCACGGGATCCAACTATATATCCATGATCATTAGAATCCCAAACAAGTCTTTGTGCAATTATATACATAACGGAATATCCATTAGATATAATAGAGTTTAACTCTTTATCAAGTCTTGTTTGTACTATTTCAGGAAGTGGATCTCCATAAAGTTTATGTGCTTTTTCCATGGCAATGTTTCTAATTTCCTGTTCACACCCTTCAATGTGTGGAGGGCACTTCTCATCAGAAATCGGACTTATTCTATCGCACATATCTGCAACTTTATTAGTATTTGTTACAACAATCTCATATGCTCTCTCTTCTGGTAAATAGTCAAATTCCTTTAACATCTCATTTGTAGTTCTAAAATACAATGGAGCTTGCGCATCCGCGTCGTCATATCCTTGACCTGCTTGCAATATTCTTCTATAAATTTCATCTTCTGCATTTAAAAAGTGTACATCACAAGTAGCAACTGTAAGCTTTCCAAGTTTATCTCCTACTTCTATTATCTTTTTATTTATATCAATTAATTCTTGATGAGTAAGTTTAATAATTTTATATTCTTTTTCCTTCTCATCAACTAATTTATTATAATCCTTATTTTTAACTTTAGCGCCTCTTTCATAAAAAGCATTATTTCCAAGAGGTTGTATTTCAAGATAATCATAATAAGAGGCTATCTCTAATATTTCTTCTTTACGCTTTTTATTTAATATTCTTCTTCACTCTTTTTATTTAATATTGCCTGATACAGTTCGCCTTGTTCACAAGCACTTCCAAGTATAAGCCCCTCTTTATACCTATTTAACATAGATTTAAATATTTTGGGCTTTTTCTTAAAATAGTGAAGATGTGAATAAGATATAAGTTTATATAAATTCTTAAGTCCCACGTAGTTTTTAGCTAAAATTATGATGTGATATGCTTTCTCTGCTACAACTTTTCCTATATCTTTTTCACTATGTGCATAAGAATTAATGTCAATATTTTTCTTATTCAAATCTTCTTGCATTCTAATAAACATCTTTGCGGTTGCTCTTGTATCATTTATAGCACGGTGAGCTCCTTCAAGTTCAATTCCAAGATCTTCTACTATTGTTCCTAGTTTCTTGTTTGGTAAATAATAATATATTTCTCTTGCTATCATCAGAGTATCTATTATTAAATTGTTAAACCTATCTTGATAACCATATTTTTCCACAAAGTATTGTAAAAAGTTTATATCAAAGTCTGCATTATGTGCAACTAAAATAGAATCGCCAAAAAAATCTAATATCTTTGGAAGAACCTCCTCTATCGTTGGAGCATCTTTTACCATATCTTCTGTTATATGCGTTAAGTCTTGAACTTCCTTTGGTATATTTCTTTCTGGATTTATAAATGTAGTAAATTCATCTATTATTTTTCCATCTTTTACCTTACATATTGCTATTTCTGTTAACATATCATTTTTTCTAGGATCAAATCCTGTAGTTTCAGTATCAAATACACAATATGTGTCAGAAAATTTGGGATTTACAACTATATCATCAACTAAGTACCCCTCAACTCCATATATTACTTTAATTGGTGCGTTGTCTAGTATATCCTGAGTTGACACTCTAGACTTTCCTGTCTTTTCCATAGCAAGTTTTTCATAATTATCAACTATAACATGATTAGCCTCAGGAAAAGATTGCGCAACTCCATGATCTGTTATAGCTACTGCTCTATGTCCCCATTTTATTGCTTGTTTTATTATGTCTTTTGCAGAAGACACAGCGTCCATAGCACTCATTTGTGTATGCATATGAAGTTCAGCTCTTTTTTCTTCTGCCTCATCTACTCTAGCTTTTGGTGGAGTAGATTCTATTATACTAGTAATCATTATTGTTATATCATTTGAGTAAGTATCAAATTGTGGCCTTCCTTGAAGCTTTATATATGCTCCATCTTTTATTCTACCTTTTACAGCCTCATATTTATCCTTGTTTAGAAATGATTTACAACTAATTGTATCCGTTTTATCAGTTACATTTAGTGTAACTAACATCTTACCACTTTTAGTTTCACGCACATCAGATGAAAATATCTGACCGTTAATACATGCAAGCTGCATTTCATCTGTTACAGATGAAACACTTATTATTTGCTCTTCTGTTATATCTCTTCCTAATATAACAAATTCTGGTTGTTCTTCTTTTAAATCACGTATTCTTTTTTCTTCTTCTGAGAGCTGGACTTTTTTAAATACTGGCTTTTTTTCGTCTTTTATTTCATTATTATTATTATTTGCTTCACTAGAGATATTATTTAAATGTTTTTTTATAATATCTTCTATTTTTACCATATTAGGCTTAGAATCAATATTAGTATTTATTGTTGATGTATCATCATTCAAAAATACATCATAGTCTGTTCCAAATTTATTTTTTATTGACTTTTTAATATACATGTCTATCTGTTTTTGTTTTAGAAAGTCAGCAAATCTACTATAAAAAGTAATGTATATATTATTATCTTTAATATTTATCATACATATTCTAAAAGCTTCAAGTGTATAAACATATTTTGAAGTAACATCATTTATAATATCTCTTACTTTTCTCTCATCTATTTCAATTTTATCTCCGACATATTTATAATCAATTTTAAAACTTGTAAGTTTGTATATTTCTCTTGCCTCATTTTCAAACTTTTCTATATCATAAAGGGAAATGTTTTCAACACTTTCCACAGAAACGATAGCAGAATTTAGTTTTTTAGAAAACTTAATTTCTCCTATTTTTGAGTTTAAAATTTTAGCATTGGTAAGCTCTGTACTTTTAAAAACATCTTTTACCTTTTTATCCATATTTTCTCCCTGCTTTTTTGATAAGTTATATCATAAATTTGCATTTTTTTCAACCAAAAATTGACAATTTGAGAAACGAGTAATATAATAAGTTAAAGTTTAGTTTTAACCTTTATTTTATTATTAAGGAGGATCAATATGCGGGCTATAGTAAGGCTAGATTTTCTGGATGTCACTCAGAAAAAGAAAAATTATTCGGTTACTTTAAGACGCAACTCATGTTTTACAGTTACATTTAAAACTGAAAATACATCTCCAATAAACGGAAAATTTATATCAATATATAAAACGCTAGTAAAATATAAAGATATTTATACTGGAGACATTGGCTACTTTAAAATTCCGGATATTTTTTATATGTACGTAGATAAATTTTAATGTTTAAAATCTGCTATATTAGGCAGATTTTTTTCTTTTACATCCGATTTTTGCATTTATTTTAATGTTATGGTATAATATATATTGATGGTGCATTATTCTAGTTGCACGTATTGTTATGAGGGTGGGGCTAAAAATCCACTAAAAGGCACATCGTTGAAGTTTCTTGTTTATGCGCGTTACGCCCAGTTTTGTGTATTTTCAGGAAGTAAGATTTTAGGGATAAATATAACGGCATATATTCTTTCCCCTATTTTCGCGGAGGCTTCAAATATTCATTATCTAACTTATTTGGAGTATAACCTATATTGAGTGCCAAGACACAAAATATAGTGTAGCCTGTCTCGAGTGATGGTATTGGGATTTATTAAAAAGTAAAAATGAGTTATGGCCATAGCATGTTTTTATATGATAATGAAACTATTATTGCAAAAAAGACTAATAACAATACACGCAATAAAAGGAAAACTTCTAGAATGTTTGCTATATAAGCAAGAGTATTTAGGGATTAAGGTACGGATTTAAGTGGCGATCTAGTTTCTTGACAAGGCAACTTCAAGATGCTGTTTTTAAATGGAAACAGCCAAATAGTAATGTTTGGTATAGCAGTAGAGAAATTCTACTAGACCTCAAACCGTAAAATTTACCTAATTACTACCATCTTTTTTTTATTTAAGGAGATTTATTAAAATGAAAACAAATAAAAAAGGAAACAAAAATTCCAATTTAAAATGGACTATAACCGTTTTAATATTAACTTTTTTGCTTTCTTTATTATTTTCTTATATTTCAACTGAGCCAATTAGCAGATTAAACCTACTTCCTGCTACAATAATACTAATAGTAGTTATTCTTACAGGTGTATTTTTTGATATTGTTGGTGTTGCAGTTACTGTTGCTGGTGAAGATAGCTTTCACGCGAAAGCAACAAAAAAAATTGGAGGTGCTAAAACTTCAATAAAACTTATCAGAAATTCTTCAAAAGTTTCTAACTTTTGTAATGACGTTATTGGTGATATCTGTGGAGTTTTAAGTGGTTCTATAGCAGCTTTAATTTCAGTTAAAATAACCACATTTTATGAACTTAGCTTCAACATTCAATTTTTAGTTGGTGCTATTGTCGCTTCTCTTACCGTTGGAGGAAAAGCGGTTGGTAAAAATATAGCAATAAAAAATTGTGAAATTATAGTAGATAAAGTAAGTAAGATTTTGAATATATTTTCAAAGAAAGAAAAAAAAGACCAAAAATAAATACTGTAGCCAAAACTACAGTATTTATTTTTTTAATCTGAATATATTTCTTTATCGAATTTTTCTTTTAATCCTTTTAAATCCTTTTCAAGATGTACCTCAGACTGATAAAGATCATGTCCTGGAAATGGATTGGCTTCAAGTATAAGTGCATCATCTTGTGTTACTACCACGTCAAACCCAATATATCTTAATCCTTCTATTTCCTTGGCACATTCTTTTGCGATGTTTAGTGCTGCCTCAAAATTAGGAATTTTAAATCCAATAATTCTTGTACCTGTAGCAGGATGTGTTTCATAAACATTTCCTTTTTTATCTACAGCAGGTTTTCTAATAATTCCATCCTCTGAAACAACGGTAAAAAGTCCATCATTATTGAAATTATCAACTGATTTCCCTTTATTTCCCATTCTAAGTCCAACAAAAAGTACCACTACATCTCCATTTTTTTTCTTCAGCGTTACAACTCTTATTGTGTTTACTGAAGTTTCATTAAGAGATGACATATCTTTATGCTGAACTATACATTCTTCTACTAATATCTGTTTATTATTCTTTAAATCATTATACATTTTCTCATAATCTGTATTGTCATCTATTGTTATTTTTTCTACACCATGGCCACAAGATTCATCTATAGGTTTTACTATGAATGTTTTATGTTTTTTAGCAAATTTTTCAAATTCATCTTTATCTACATCTTCAAGACATATCCAATCTCTTTTTAAGAATTTTCCATGATGTTTATTAAAATATAGTTTATTTCCAGTTTTTTGCATAATTTCTTTATCATTTAGATATGCAACATACCTACTGTTAACACCTCTTGTAATATATGTCTTTCTCTGTTCTTCATTTAAATTATACATCTTGAAAACTTTATAATCCACATATCCTGCCATGTACTTTGAGCCACATTTTATTATATCCATTAATACAACAAATGAATTTTTCCCAGTTATTTTCGAAACCTCTTTTGCGGTTTTAAACATTGCACCATAATCCATCGATGTAATTCTTTTTACCATATACCCTAATTTGCCCATACTAATCACCAAAAAAAGTATATTACAATATTTTATATTTGTCAATTTTTAGTAAAAATAAAAGTGGAAAATTAAAACAAT
>HF996740.1:0-3806 GCA_000433335.1 Clostridium sp. CAG:1219
TTAATCTTTCAAATAATAATGTCTTATTGGTTTTAAATTATCATCTAGTTCATAACATATTGGATTACCTGTTTGAATTTCTAATTTCATTATTTCATCATCTGTCATATTGTCAAGATATTTAATAAGTCCTCTTAAACTATTACCGTGAGCAACAATTATTACATTCTTACCTTTTCGAAGTTCTTTTTCTATATCTTTATTCCAATAGTCTATTACTCTTTTTATTGTATCTATTAAATTCTCAGTCTTAGGAAGTTCTTCTGGTTTAAGTTCCTTATATTTTGGATCGTTTCCTGGATATCTTGGATCTGATTCGTCAAGCTCTGGAGGTCTCACATCTACGCTTCTTCTCCAAAGTAAAACTTGCTCTTCACCATATTTTTTCTTTGTTTCATCTTTATTTAATCCTTGTAAAGCTCCATAATGACGTTCATTTAATTTCCAACTTTTCTTTACTTGTATATTTTCTTCTCCCATTTCTTTTAGTATATATGTTAAAGTATCCTTAGCCCTCTTTAAAACAGAAGTAAATGCAATATCAAATAAAAAACCTTTTTGTTTTAATACTCTACCTGCTGCTTTGGCCTCTTTTACGCCATTTTCTGATAGTTCAACATCAGTCCATCCAGTAAATTTATTTTCTAAATTCCACATACTTTGGCCATGTCTAACTAATACTAATTTTATCATCTCTATCCCTCATAATACTTTATGTTATTGAAGCGTTATATATTTTTAAGATTACTTCTTCTAATTTTTTATCAAATTCTTCACTGCTTTGATTTACATTTAAGTCTTGTAATAATGCTCTTGAAAAGCTTGCAATCATTTTATTATTTTTTGATAATAATTCTACTGCTTCTTCTATATCATATCCACCTGAAAGTGCCACTATTCTTACTACACATTCAAAATCATATAAATCAAGATAATGATTTGCAACAGATGGTATAGTAAATTTAAACATTATTTTGTCTTTACTATTCCAAGTAGCCAATTTATTTTTTATTTCCTCTTTTAAAATTTCTTCGCATTTTTCTTTTTCTGCTGAATGTATATCAACTTCAGGTTCTATAATAGGAACAAGTCCTGCATCACATATAATTTTTGCAATTTCAAATTGTTGATCTACTATTCGTTTTATTCCCTCTGCATTTGCTTCATATATAACAGATCTCATTTTAGTACCAAATATGTTTTTCTCTTTTGCCTCTTTTAGTTCGTCTGATAGTCCTTCAATATTTTTCATTAATTTTACACCATTTTTTAGTTCATCTAATCCTTTATCTATTTTTAAGAAAGACACTATCTTTTTTTCATCCCATAAATAATCTGCTGTATATTTTCCATCTACTTTTGATAACATAGTTTTTTCAAATAATATTGCACCTATTATATGCTCATTTGAAAAAGATTTACTTGTAAACACTCTTTTTCTCATTTCATGTATTAGATCAAACATTTCTTCTTCTGTGCTATATTTATCTTCTGAAATTCCATAAGCTCTCAAAGTTTTACTGCTACTACCACCACTTTGATCAAGAGCTGCAATAAACCCTTTTTTATTTTTTATTATTTCATACATCTCATTATTCATATAATTACCAATCCTCTCATATATTAGGGAAATCCCCTAATAGTATTATAATAATATAAATTTAATAAGTCAATAATTATTAACATCCTTTTATTTTTTTAGCATAATTTTAATGCACTATACACATTTTAAACATGAAAAAAGGCAACCACAAAATATTGTGATTGTCCTTTAATATTAAATTACAGTAAAACCGAAAGTGTTAGTATAATTTAACTTTATCCTCTGGCTCTTAAGGTCTTTTAAGAATCTTATAGCCAGTTTTTCAGTAACTCTTTTATATCCGTAATAATCCCTTATAAATTGCTTTACTGACTCCCTCATTATTTTTCCTTCTTCGTCTTTAAAAATAAGAAGAATATTAGATGGTTTTACCATACGATATGTGCCACAACCTCCTTGGTAGCGATAGTATCCCATGCTTTCATAAAGTCTTACCCTTTCTCCCTGGGCTATAACTGTATTGCCAGGTTCAATAACTAAATCTATTGCTTCGATCATAATGTAAAAAACTCCTTTTGTATTAATAGTCTAGTTTTATAAAAAACTCTATATAGTATACCACTTTTTTTATATTATGTCAATTTTACATCCTTAATTTAAATATTTTTGTTCATTATATATTCACCATTAAATTCTTCTCTTAATATATCCATTAAAATTGCATCATAATATTTTCCATTCAAATACTCAATTTTTCTTATTCTACCAGTTTCTATAAAGCCACATTTATTATAACATTTCATTGCCCTTTGATTAAATTCTAAGACTTGTAATCTGATAGAGTTTAAATTAAGGTAATTAAATCCATAATCTAAAATTAACATTATTGCTTCGGCACCATATCCCTTGCTTAAATAATCTTTTTCACCAATAAATATACCAAGTTCAGCCCCTCTTGATATACTATTTATATTTTCTAATGAAATGGTTCCTATAATATTATCATTATTTAAAGTTACTATAGCAAAATCGGCAGAATTGCTCCTTTGTTTTTCTAGAAATTCTTTTTCACCTTCAAAAGTTATAATTTTGGGGCTTTTTGAGATATAATCAGTCACTTCAAAATCATTTAACCATTTTGTAAATATTTCTGTATCCTCTGGGCTTCTTGGTGAAAGATATATTCTTTTCCCTACTACTTTCTTAAAATATTTCATTATAATCTCCTCCCAAAAAAACTTGCAAAAATATCTAAAAAGATTTTCTTTGCAAGTTTTTGTATATATTTTTCTAACAATTCTCTTTAGATAGAATTTGACAACCACATTATATAAAATAAACTACATTTTGTCAAATTTACTGCCCAGAAATTGTTATATTACCATCGGCAATTGGTAAATTTTCATAATTTGCATCTGTTATAGTAAATGTTCTCTCTGTTGAATTAGCGTTTTGTATTTCAACAGTCACGGTTTCTTCAGTTAAAGTTGTATTTCTTAATTCATCAGAAAATTCATGTTCTCCATCAGATGCTGTTTGTTTATAATACACTGCTGGTGCTGAATCTGCGGCAAATGGTACATGCTCAAATACAGCATTTCCATCAATATCGGATGTTACAGGATTACCATAGGTATTTCCTGCTGCATCACAACGAATAAAAATTGCCCCCTCAACAGGTACCCCCACATTCGTTCCATCATCTGTAATATGCAGTGTTAAATTTCCTGTGGCTGCTATTGTAAATGAATACGCATTTACCCCTTCACTTATTTCCTGAGTTGTAGGCAATATGGAAGAATTATCGTATCCTGTAAATTCTCCTGTAACGTTATAAGTTCCATTTGTAAGTTCTTTTGTTCCTTTTCCATTTGTTATTGGAATTACGTGTTGCGCCATAAAATTAATTCTCCTTTCGCAACGGGAAGTCCACTGTAAAACTTGTCCGTCACATTAAATTTTGTGGTAATTTTATTATTTAAAATGAAATATAAATTATCAAAATAGCACTTCGTAGTAATAAATTCACTTTTAGTTAATAGTTTTAATCTCATATTATAAGTACTGACAAATATATCATATTTTATTCCTGGAAAAAGTTTCACTTCTACTAATCCATTACCATCAGTAAATCCATTAAAAACAATTCTGTTTTTCCTCTTTATTATTATATTATAACTTTCATCTATAAAATTTGAATTCTTAGAAATACATCTTATTAATAATTTTTTATTCATTTTATTCCCCCACATATTATATATTA
>HF996740.1:3834-7252 GCA_000433335.1 Clostridium sp. CAG:1219
TAATGTGAAAAAAGACATCTATATTTGATGTCTTTTATTTGGAATTAAATGAATAGTCTTCTAATTGTTCTATATCCTTATGCATATGTTTATTTTTATATGTTAATTTTTTTATCTTATTTTTTATACATGAGCTTATCCCTCTCAATATTTCAAATAAATTATATAATAAATATTTAAATTTATTACAAGGATAATCTAATTCTCCAATAAAATGAGTGGTCGCTCTACAAAAACCATGTTTAAAAATATAAAGTGGATCTACTTTATAATCCTCACTATACACTCCTCCCATGTCATAAAATCTATATCCCATTTCCTTACTCAAATTCATTGCGTACATTTGTAATAAATAATTTGCCTTATATTTTCCTTGAAAATTTGAAGAGGCCCCAGCATAATACCACATTGTATTACCGCTAGAAAGTAAAATTATACTCCCGAAAACTTTTCCGTCGCATTTTACTCTTAAAATTCTAAACTTTCCATCTTTACCAAATAATTTATACATAGTCTCAAAGTATTGGTACGGTCTTACTATAAAATTATCTCTTTTACCAGTAACCTCATGTAATGAGTAAAATTCTTTCAGTCCCACCTCACCTGTCACATCTTCAACCACGCATCCAAGTCTTTTTGCCTTCTTTATATTTAGCTTGGTACTTTTTGAAAATGTTTTAAATATTTCCTCAATTGTTTCCTTAGAATTTAAATCTATTATCATATTTAATCTAGGATTTATGTTTCTCTTAGTTGAAAAATTTTCACCTCTTATTTTAAAAATACCTTTAAATTCATTTTGTAACTCTTTACTTGACTCAATTCTTGGATCAAACCTGATTAGGAATATATTATATTTTTCTTTTAGTAATAATATTTCATCTACCATACGTTTCATATTTTTTTTATTATATTGATTTAAAATTGGACCTCTTGGAATATATGCTATATAAGAATTTATAATAGGAATTTTTCTTAACAAAACTAAAGCACTACCAATAATTTCATCTGTATTTTCATTATATAAAAATACAACTTCATGCTCCCAATCTTGCTTTAATTTTGACCATTCAATACTTTGCATTATATTGCCAAAGTCGTTTTCTTCAACAAAACTTTCATATTTTTTCATATCATCTTTATTTTTTACACTAACTACTGGCATTATTATCACCACAAAAAGTATAACACACTTTTTCCAAAATGTAAACATACAGGTTACATATTATTTATTATATTTAGCATATACTTATTTATAGGTGGTAATTTATGAACCCGATTAATAGTGAAGATTATATCTACGAAATTGTAAGTCAAAATATAAGAAAATATAGAAAAGAAAGAAATATGACACAAGCTGAACTTGCAGAAAAATGTGATCTTTCTCATGAATTTATAAGAAGAATTGAGTCTACAAAAGGCAAAAAAAAATTTACTATAACAACTGTTTATAAAATTTCAATTGCTCTAAATGTAGAAATAGATAAATTTTTTATAATTGAAAAATAAAATTTATTTGTATATATCGACTTTTTTTACAAATACTATTTTTAAAGTATTGGAGGTGAATATACAAATGACATCTAACAATAAACAAAACAAAGAGAACTTAAACAGACTTAAAATGGAAGTTGCATCTGAAGTTGGTGTAAATTTAAAACAAGGTTACAATGGTGATTTAACTTCTAAACAAGCTGGTACAGTTGGTGGTTACATGGTTAAGAAGATGATAGAAAAAGCTGCTTCTCAAATGTAATTGTAACTTAGAAATTTAATTTATGAAATCACACTAGAATACTAGTGTGATTTTTTATAAAAAAAAGAGAGAAAAATAACTAATTACCTTTCTCTCTGTTAGTTTTAATTTAAGAATCCTTTATAATGTCTTGAAACCATTTGAGTTTCCAAATTCTTAAGAATTTCTAATGCAACACTTACTATGATAAGTACAGATGTACCTCCAAAAGTAATTGATACTGGAGTAACACCTTGAAGTAAGATTGGGAATACAGCAACAACTGCTAGGAAAACAGCCCCAACTGTTGTAATGTATTTTAATACTCTAGAAATATAATCTGAAGTATTTTTTCCAGCTCTTATTCCTGGTATAAATCCACCATTTTTCTTTAATTGATTTGCAATTTCAACAGGGTTTACTATAAACATTGTATAAATGAAAGTAAATGCTATAATTAAAGCCATATATAATAGTGAATATCCTACTAAATAACCCCAATGAGATTGGTTAGTAATATTAAACAAATTATATACTTTTAACCAAAATCCTGTTGGATTTCCTTTAGTACATAAATTAATTATTGTACTTGGGAACATCATAAATGACATTGCGAATATTATTGGCATAACTCCTGCCATTGCAACTTTTATTGGAATATGTGTATTTTGACCACCATACATTTTTCTTCCAACAACTTTTTTTGCATAGTTTACAGGTAATCTACGTTCAGCTTGTTGAACAAATATTACACCCATAAGTACTACTAGTATAGTAAGTACTAATGCTGCTACAATTAATGCACTAGTTATTGATTCAGATGCGAAACTAAATAACGTAGTTACTCCACCTGGAATTCCTGCTACTATACCTACAAATACTATTATCGAAATACCATTCCCTATACCGTATTCTGTAATTTTATCTCCAAGCCAAGTAAGTAGAGCTGTACCTGCCATAAGTGATCCTACAAATAGAATTGCTCCAAGCACTGCTCCTGCACCATAAGTTAATTCTGGAAGTAAATATGATTTATAATTTAAATAAAATCCTATAGCTTCAATAAGTCCAAAAGCAACTGTTAAATACTTTGTATATTTTGATAAAAGCTTTTTTCCTTCTTCTCCCTCACGAGCTAATTTCTCAAGTGAAGGAATTATTACTTGTAACAAGTTTAATACTATTGAAGCAGTAATGTAAGGCCCAATAGTCATAGCGAAAATTGAAAGTCTTCCAAATGCTCCACCTGATATCAAGTTTATTGTAGCAAGAATACCTGTACTTGCTTCACCTACTTGTTGCATAAAAGTAATTTTATCTATTCCAGGTATTGTTATAAAAGTTCCTAATCTATAAAGTAATATTATAAATAAAGTAAATAATATTTTTTTTCTTATTTCTTTAACTGAAAAGATATTTTTTATGGTTTGTAGCATACTACTTCACCTCTTCTATCTTTCCACCTACAGACTCTATTTTTGTTTTAGCTTCTTTTGAAAATTTGTTTGCAACAACTGTAAGTTTTTTAGTTAAATCTCCATTACTTAAAACTTTAAGGCCATCTAATTCTTTTCTTATGATACCTTCATTTAAAAGTTTTTCCATATTTACAACTGTTCCATCTTCAAATCTTTCAAGGTCAGCTACGTTAACAATTGCATATTCTCTCTTAAAGTGGTTTTT
>HF996740.1:7274-16489 GCA_000433335.1 Clostridium sp. CAG:1219
AAATCCTCTTTTTGGAATTCTTCTATAAAGTGGTGTTTGTCCACCTTCAAAGCCTCTTCTGATGCTTCCACCAGTTCTAGCTTTTTGACCTTTATGTCCCTTTCCAGAAGTTTTTCCAAGACCACTTCCTATTCCACGTCCTACTCTTGTTCTTGTTTTAGTAGCACCATATGCTGGACCTAAATCTTGAATATTCATCTAAATTTGCCTCCCCTCTTTAAAAAATTATTTTAAAATTTCAGCAACTGTTTTACCTCTAAGTGCTGCCACTTGTTCTGGTGTTCTCATTGCTTTTAATGCTTTAACTGTTGCGTATACAACATTTCTGCTATTACGAGAACCAAGTGTTTTTGCTGTTACATCTTTAACACCTGCAAGTTCTAGTACTGGACGTACTGCTCCACCTGCAATAACACCTGTTCCTTCTGGTGCTGGCTTTAAAATTACTTTTGAAGCTCCAAAATTTGTTGTATACTCATGTGGTAAAGTTCCATTTACCAAAGATATTTCAACTAAATTTTTCTTAGCTTCATCAGTAGCTTTTTTGATAGCTTCTGGAACTTCAGAAGATTTACCATTACCTACTCCGATTTTACCTTTTCCATCACCAACAACTACTAGTACGCTAAATCTAAAAGTTCTTCCACCTTTAACAACTTTAGCTACTCTGCTTACATTAACAACTTTTTCTTTTAATTCTTGTTTTTCAGCCATTTTTGGTTTCTCCTTTTCTATTAAAATTCTAATCCAGCATTTCTTGCTGCATCTGCTACTGCTTTTACTTTTCCATGGTATAAATAACCATTTCTATCAAATACAACAGTTTTAATTTTCTTTTCAATTGCTCTTTTAGCAATTAAAGTACCAACTTCTGTTGCAGCTTCTATATTAGATGCTTTAGTTTTAACTTCCTTATCAAGTGTAGATGCTTGAGCAAGTGTAACTTGAGCTTCATCATCTATTAATTGACAAGAAATGTTATTTAAGCTTCTAAATACGCAAAGTCTAGGTCTAGCAGCAGTTCCTTTTACGGTAGCTCTTACTCTTTTTTGTCTAGTTTCTCTAGATTCTTTTCTACTAATTTTATTTATCATGAGCTTTTCTCCTCCTTAAACCCTATTTCTTAGCGCCGGCTTTTCCTTCTTTTCTTCTTATTCTTTCACCAGCGTATTTGATACCTTTACCTTTATAAGGTTCTGGTCTCTTATAATTTCTAATATTTGTTGCCACTTGGCCAACTAATTGTTTATCTATACCTTTAACAACAATGTTATTTGGTGTAGGTACATCTATTGTTATACCTTCTGGTTCTTCAACTTCAACTGGATGTGAAAAACCAATAGTTAACACTAATTTATTTCCTTGTTTTTGAGCTTTATATCCAATACCATTAATTTCTAGTGCTTTTTCAAAACCTTCTGTTACTCCTTTAACCATGTTAGCTACAAGAGTTCTAGTTAATCCATGAATATTTTTAACACTATCATCTTTTCTAGTTACAACTATTTGATTTCCTTCTTGTTTAATAGTTACAACATCTAGAAAAGTTTCAGTTAAAGTACCTTTTGGTCCTTTTACAGTTACTGTAGAACCATCGATTTTAACCTCAACGCCTTGTGGAATCTCAATTGGATTTTTTCCTATTCTTGACATCTTAGTTTATCCTCCTTTTTTATAAAATTACCAAACGTATGCTATAACTTCTCCACCTACGTTTTGAGTTCTAGCTTTTTTATCTGTCATTATACCTTTTGAAGTAGATATGATAGCAATTCCTAGGCCATTTAAAACTCTTGGTAGTTCTTCAACATTTGCATATATTCTAAGACCTGGTTTACTAATTTTCTTCAAACCTTGTATTACTTTAGTTTTTCCATCATATTTTAATGTTAATCTAATTGTTTTAAAAGAATTTTCTTCTAATATATTAGCTGCCTCAATAAATCCTTCTTCAACTAATATTTCAGAGATTGCGTTCTTTTCTTTTGAATAAGGAACGTCAACTGTAGCTTTTCTTTGAGCATTTGCGTTTCTTATTCTAGTTAACATATCTGCAATTGGATCTGTTGTAATCATTCACTTTTCCTCCTTTTTTTAATTACCAGCTTGCTTTTTTAACTCCTGGTATTTCGCCTTGATATGCTAATTTTCTGAAGCATAGACGACAAATTCCATATTTTCTCATGTAAGAATGTGGTCTTCCACATATTTTACATCTATTGTAATATCTTGTGCTAAATTTTGGATCTCTTTTTTGTTTAGCAATCATAGATTTCTTTGCCATACGTATAATCCTCCTTAATTTTGCTCGAATGGTAAGCCAAGCATTTCAAGTAATGCTTTTGCTTCTGCATCTGTTTTAGCAGTTGTTACAAATATAACATCCATTCCTCTTGTTTTGTCTATTTTATCATATTCAATTTCTGGGAAAATCATTTGTTCTTTTACTCCCATTGAATAGTTTCCACGTCCATCAAAAGATTTTGGATTAACTCCTTTAAAATCTCTTACACGTGGTAGTGCTACATTAAAGAATTTTGTAGCGAAATCATACATTTTGTCTGATCTTAATGTTACTTTGCATCCAAGATTCATACCTTCTCTTACTTTAAAAGCAGCAATTGATTTTTTTGCTTTTGTAACTATTGGTTTTTGTCCTGTTATTAAAGTTAAATCTGCCATAGCAGCATCTAATGCTTTAGAGCTTTCTTTAACATCAGAAACACCCATGTTGATAACGATTTTTTCTAATTTTGGAACTTGCATAACTGATTTATAATTAAATTTTTTCATTAATGCAGGTACAATTTCACTCTTATATTTTTCTTTAAGGTTCATCTATTTTCCCCTCCTTACTTAATTTCTTGACATTTTTTACAAAATCTTACTTTTGTTCCGTCTTCTTGAATTTTAATTCCTAGTTTTACACCTTTTCCACATTTATCGCAGAAATATGCAACTTTACATGCATATATAGGTGCTTCAGATTTTATTATTCCTGATTCTTGACCTTGTTTTCTAGCTTTAGCATGTCTTGTTCTGATATTTATACCTTTTACAAGAACTTTGCCTGACTTACGATCGATTTTTAATATCTCGCCTTTTTTTCCTTTTTCAGAACCATTTTCAACTATTACTGTATCGCCTTTTTTTAATTTCATTTTTGTTATCACTTTAATTCACCCCCGCGTTTATAATACTTCTGGAGCAAGTGAAATGATTTTCATATAATCTTTTTCTCTCAATTCTCTTGCTACTGGCCCAAAAATACGAGTTCCTCTTGGAGTTTTATCATCTTTAATAATAACTGCTGCATTTTCATCAAATCTAATATAAGAACCATCATCACGTCTTAATCCTCTTGATGATCTTACAATAACAGCTTTTACAACTTCACCTTTTTTTACAACTCCACCAGGTGTAGCTTTTTTAACTGAAGCAACTATTACATCACCAATATTGCCCCATTTTCTATGGTGTCCGCCCATAACTCTGATACACATTAATTCTTTTGCACCAGTGTTATCAGCAACTTTTAACAATGTTTGTTGTTGTATCATGGATTAGTCCTCCTCTCAAATTTTAACTATTTAACTTTTTCCACAATTCTAACTAATCTGTATCTCTTGTCACGACTTAGTGGTCTAGTTTCCATTATTTCTACTGTATCGCCTATATCGCATTCGTTATTTTCATCATGTGCTTTAACTCTTAGAGTTCTGTTTACGATTTTTCCATAAAGTGGATCTTTAACTTTTGTATCTATTCTAACTACAATTGTTTTATCCATTTTATTACTTGCAACTTTACCAATTTTAGTTTTTCTTAAATTTCTTTCTTCCATAACTTTTGCCTCCTTTACCACTAATTATTACTCTTCTTTGTTATAACTGTATTTACTCTTGCTATATTTTTCTTAACTAGAGTAATTTTCTTAGGGTTGTCAAGACCATTTAGAGCATGTGAAAATCTTAATTTAAATAATTCTTTTTTAAGTTCTTTTAATTCTTTTTGTAATTCTTCCATTGTCATTGCTTCATATTCTTTTATTTTACTAGACTTCATCTTGAGCTTCCCCTCCTTCTTTTGCAATCATTTTACATTTTACAGGAAGTTTATGCATTGCTTTTCTTAAAGCTTCACGACTTGTAGCTTCATTTAATCCAGCAATTTCAAATAAAACTCTTCCTGGTTTTACAACAGCTACGAAATACTCTGGATTTCCTTTACCAGAACCCATACGTGTTTCAGCTGGTTTTTTAGTTATTGGTTTATCTGGAAATATTTTAATCCAAACTTTACCAACTTTTTTAGTATATCTAGATAAAGTTACACGAACTGACTCGATTTGGTTAGCTGTTATCCAGCAAGCTTCTTGAGCTTGTATACCATATTCTCCATCAGTAACTTTATTACCACGCATAGCTCTACCCTTCATGTTACCTTTTTGTACTTTTCTAAATTTTGTTCTTTTTGGTGACAACATTACTAGTTACCTCCTTTTTCTTGTTTTTTTGCTGGAAGTACTTCTCCTTTATATATCCAAACTTTTACTCCGATTTTACCATATGTAGTATCTGCTTCTGCAAAACCATAATCGATATCTGCTCTTAAAGTTTGAAGTGGAATTGTTCCTTCTGCATAGTGTTCACATCTTGCAATTTCAGCACCACCAAGTCTACCTGATACAGCAGTTTTGATTCCAAGTGCTCCTGCTTTCATAGCTTTTTGCATTGCTTGTTTCATAGCTTTTCTAAAAGAAATTCTTTTTTCAAGTTGTGTAGCAATGTTTTCTGCAACTAAAGTTGCTGCAAGATCTACATCTTTTACTTCAATTATATTTAAAGATAATTCTCTACCTATTTCTTTAGATGCTTTAGCTCTTAGTTCATCTATAGCAGCTCCACCTTTACCTATTATCATTCCAGGTTTAGCTGTATAAATATCAACTTTAACTGTTTCACCTTTTCTTTGAATATCTAACTTATATATTCCAGATGGTTTTAGTAAGTTTTTAAGATATTCACGAATTTTATAATCTTCTACTAAGTTTTTAGAAAAATCTTTTTTATTGGCATACCAAGTTGATGACCAATCTTTGATTATTCCAACTCTAAGTCCGTGTGGACTAACTTTTTGACCCATGTTAAACTTACCTCCCTTATGCTTGTTCTTTTAAAACAACAACTATATGACTTGTTCTTTTTCTTATTCTATTTGCTCTTCCTTGTGTTGCTGCTCTAATTCTTTTCATTGTTGGTCCTTGGTTAGCATAGATTTCTGCTATATATAATTTTGTTTCATCCATTTTATTGTTATTTACTGCATTAGCTATAGCTGATTTTACTAATTTTTGAACCATAGGAGCTGCTGCTTTATTGGTATATCTTAAAATTGCAACAGCTTCGTCTGCTTTTTTTCCTCTAATAGTATCAATAACTATTTTTACTTTTCTGCTAGATATTCTAGCATTACGTAATTCTGCTCTTGCTTCCATTTCAAAGCTCCTCCTTTATTTACTATTTTACTGTTGATTTTTTATCCCCTGAATGTCCTTTAAAAAGTCTTGTAGGAGCAAATTCACCTAATTTGTGTCCTACCATTTCCTCTACTACATAAACTGGTACATGTTTTCTACCATCATGTACTGCTATTGTATGACCAATCATTTGAGGATATATTGTAGATGATCTTGACCAAGTTTTTATTGCTTCTTTTTTGTTTTCTGCATTCATTTTTTCAACTCTTGCAAGTAATCTTTCGTCGCAATATGGTCCTTTTTTAAGCGATCTTGACATATTCTATCCCTCCATTACTTATTATTTCTTCTTTTAACAATGAATTTGTCTGTTCTGTGATTTTTATTTCTTGTTTTGTAACCAAGTGCTGGTTTACCCCAAGGAGTAAGTGGTCCTGCGTGTCCAACTGGTGCTCTACCTTCACCACCACCATGTGGGTGATCGCAAGGGTTCATTACAGAACCTCTAACAGATGGACGAATTCCCATGTTTCTTGTTCTTCCAGCTTTACCTAATGATACATTTTCATGATCTAGGTTACCTACTTGACCAATACATGCTCTACAATCAGTAAGAATAAGTCTCATTTCTCCTGATGGCATTCTAACATGTGCATATTTTCCTTCTTTTGCCATAAGTTGTGCTGACATACCTGCGCTTCTTACAAGTTGTGCACCTTTTCCTTTATGCAATTCGATATTATATATCATAGTACCAACTGGTATTGAAGATATTGGTAAACAGTTACCAGGTTTAATATCTGCTTTTTCAGAAGCTATTACTTTATCACCATCTTTTAGACCAAGTGGAGCAATTATATAAGCTTTTGTTTTATCTTCATATTCAATTAAAGCAATATTTGCTGTTCTGTTTGGATCGTATTCGATACCTATTACAGTAGCTTCCATGTCTACTTTATTTCTTTTAAAATCTATTACTCTATATTTTCTTCTAGATCCACCACCTTGATGACGAACTGTGATTTTACCTTGATTATTTCTACCAGCATTTTTACTTAAAGATTTAAGTAAGCTTCTTTCTGGAGATTTTTTTGTAATTTCGTCGTTAGTCAACATAGTTGTGTTTCTAAGTGATGGAGTAACAGGTTTAAATGATTTTATTCCCATTTTAATTCCCTCCTAGTTAGTTAGCACTTCCAAAAGCTGAACTGATTTCTTCAATTTCAGTTTTGTATTTTTTGCTAGATTTAGTAGATTTTCCACCTTTTGTTAAATATTTTTCATCTGCTGGATTTGTATCAATAAATACAATTGCTTTTTTCCAAGCAGAAGTTAATCCTTGGTGTACTCCTACTCTTTTTGATTTACCATCGTAATTTAATGTATTAACTTTTAATACTTTTACTGAAAATAATTCTTCAACTGCGTTTTTGATGTCTATTTTTGTAGCATCTTTTGCAACTTTAAAAGTATATTTTCCAGTTGCAACATCTGCATATGTTTTTTCTGTCATTATAGGTTTTATTATAACATCTTCTGCGTTTCTCATATTATGCGTACACCTCCTCTAAAGCTTTTATAGCATCAACAGTTACTATTAATTTATTGTATTTTAATAAATCATATATATTCATTGTTGATACAAGTGTTGTTTTTACTTTTTCAATGTTTCTTGCTGAAGCTTGAACATTTACATCACTTTTTGCAAGCATTATTAATGCATTATTTGCATTTAGGTTATTTAAAATATTAACCATATTTTTTGTCTTTATTTCTTTTAATTCGATATTGTCAACTACAATAAGATTTCCTTCTTGTAATTTAGAAGTTAAAACTGACTTGAATGCAAGTTGTTTCATTTTCTTATTTATTGAATATCTGTAAGATCTTGGTTTTGGTCCAAGAGCTATACCACCCTTAATCCATTGTGTAGCTCTTATAGAGCCTTGTCTTGCTCTTCCTGTTCCTTTTTGTTTCCAAGGTTTTCTTCCACCACCAGATACTTCTGATCTAGTTTTTGTAGATTGTGTTCCTTGTCTTTGATTAGCTAAGAAATTAACTAAAGCTGCATGAACCGCAATTTCATTAATTTCTACTCCAAAGATTGATTCTGTAAGTTCTATATCATTAACTTTTTTACCTTCACTATTTAATACGTCTACTTTTAGCATCTATTTTTCCTCCTCCCTTTACTCTATTTTACTGTTTCTCTAACTTTTACAATTGTGCCTTTAGCTCCAGGAACTGATCCTTTTACTAAAATTACATTTTTATCTGTATCTACTTTAACAACATCTAGGTTAAGTATTGTTGAAGTTTCACTTCCCATATGTCCTGGTAAGTTTTTACCTTTGAATACTCTACCTGGAGTAGATGTTGGTCCCATAGAACCTGGTCTTCTATGATACATTGAACCATGTCCCATTGGTCCTATATGTTGTCCATGTCTTTTAATACATCCTTGGAATCCTTTTCCTTTTGATGTTCCTTGAATATCAACTCTATCTTCTGTAGTGAATGTATCTACAGTGATTTTGCTTCCGATTTCATATTCATCAACATTTTCAACTCTAATTTCTCTTAAATATCTTTGTACTTCTGTACCAGCTTTTGCAAATACTCCCTTTTGTGGTTTGTTTGCATTTTTTTCTTTGATTTCTCCGAATCCAACTACTATAGCATTGTATCCTTCTTTGTCAGCAGTTTTTTTACCAACTACTGTTAAAGGTTTTACTTCAATAGCAGTTACTGGAATAGCTTTTCCTTCTTCAGAAAAGATTTGAGTCATTCCAACTTTTTTTCCGTAAACTTCTTTTACCATTATAAATTCCCTCCAATTTCTTTACGAATTTTATAAACTTTTGAATATTATTCAAATCAAATTTTTAATATGGGGTATGCTATTGCCTCAAGAGAGGATAGCTATTAAAAATTTTGTGAGTTTATATTAAATTATATTTTAACTTCGATATCTACACCTGCAGGCATATCTATTGACATTAATGCATCAACAGTAGCTGGGTTTGGTGCTAAAACATCAATTACTCTTTTATGAGTTCTCATTTCAAATTGTTCTCTTGAATCTTTATGTTTGTGTGGAGAACGTAAAATAGTAATAATTTCTTTTTCTGTTGGTAGAGGAATAGGTCCTGAAACTTCAGAGCCTGTTTTTTTAGCAACTTCAACAATCTTTAAAGCAGCTTGCTCTAGCACAACATGATCATAAGCTTTAAGTCTTATTCTCATTCTTTTTGTTTTTTCTTTTGACATATGTAAAACACTCCTTTTCTATAAAAATTGGCTAAACAAGTTTTACACTACCCCGTGTGTTTCATATTTTACACATATAAAATACCAAATTTTACAAATAAAACTTGGCAAATACACGTTAATCTATACTTGCCGCCCGATTTAAAATCAGACATGCTCCATAAGAGTTCCCTACTTCAAAGAGTAGCCACATCTTACTTCAACGCAAATCAACATAGTTATTATAACTTATTTAGTGCAAAAAAGCAAGCTTTTTTTGATATTTTTTATTAAAAACCAACTATTTATTAAAAGCAATCCAAATATTGTAATATTTTTGTATTATTTGTTGTCTAAATACATCTAATTTCGTTTTTATAATTAGAAAATATGATGTTATTTGCATATTAATATTTTTTGATATATAATTAACTTAGGGAGAATTTATGAAAAAGAATAAAAACCAAAAAGGAAGTTTTTTAAAAAA
>HF996740.1:16496-23627 GCA_000433335.1 Clostridium sp. CAG:1219
TTTTTAAAAAAATTTTTAGCAATAATATTTTTAATAATAATTTGTCTTTCAATATACATAATAAAATCTGGTTACGACATATACAAAGATGCTATAGCTTCCATGCCGATAAGCAAAAAAGTTGATGAGGTTAGTTCCTCAGACTCTTATGTAACACTAGACAACATTCCAAAAACATATCAAGAAGCTACAATTTTAATAGAAGATAAAAGATTTTATTCTCATCAAGGGATAGATATAATATCAATAGGAAGGGCAATTATAAAAGATATTTCAACTTTATCTTTGGCAGAAGGCGGAAGCACTATAACCCAGCAAGTTGCAAAAAATCTATACTTAACTCAAGAAAAAAAGTTTACAAGAAAAGTAGCTGAAGTATTCCTTGCCACAAAGTTAGAAAAGGAATTATCAAAAGAAAAGATTCTAGAATTATACTTAAATATAATATATTATGGTGATGGATATTATGGAATACAAAATGCATCTTACGGTTACTTTGGAAAAGCTCCTTCCTCACTTAATTTAAATGAGCAAACTATTTTAGTAGGTTTACCAAACGCTCCATCTATATATCAACTTAGCAACAACTCTAATCTAACTAAAAAAAGACAAGAAATAGTAATAAAAACGATGGCCAATGCAGGGCAACTTACTGAAGAACAAATAAACGAAATAAAAAGTGAAAAAAATAAAGGTGCAAATTAATGCACCTTCTATTTTTACTTTCGAATATACTCAACATGAGTGTAGTTTATCCCATTATCTGAATTTTTATAAAGTTCATTTCTTTCAAACTCTGTTTTATCAAAATTTGGAAAATATACTTGAGCATCATTGCAGATTGCATCTATTTCAGTCAAATACATCTTTTTACTATATGGTAACATTTGTCTATATACCATGCCACCACCAATAACAAAAATTTCTTCTTTTGTATCTTTGTTTTGTTTTATAAACTCTTCTAAATTAAATACCTGATTTATATCATCATCAGATTCAAATTTAACGTCTGTTAACACATAGTGCTCTCTGTTTGGTAATTTTTTAGGTAATGACCTAAAAGTATTTAACCCCATAAATACTTTCTTACCAGTAGTCTTTTCTTTAAAAAATTTCAAATCATTTGGAAGTGACCAAATAAGACCTCCATTTTTTCCTAGTTCCAAATTCTTTCCTACTGCCGCTATTATTGTAAACATATAACACCCCCATTATTATATTGAAACTTCCATTGGAAGTTTTCCGCAATGTTCATAACCTATGAGTTTTATATCCTTAAGTTCTCTTGAATTATCAAACTTAAAGAAGTCTTTTACTTCAGGATTTATCCAAAGCTTAGGTGCAGGTTTTGCATCTTTTCTTCTTGATATCTGTTCTTTTATTGCAGGCAAATGTTTACAATATATATGAGTATCTGTTATTTGATACAGCATTTTGCCAGCTTTAAGTCCCGTCACATGTGCAATAAGAGATAAAAGTGTAGCATATTGTGTAATGTTATATGGAAGTCCAAGTCCCACATCACATGAACGCTGAGTTACCCTTATATTTAGAGTATCTCCATCCACAATAAATTGACTACCATAAACACATGGAGGTAAAACAGCGGTATCCAAATAGTCTGCTTGCCATAAATCTATTATGTTTCTTCTGCTTTCGGGATGTTCAATTATTGTTTTAATGTTATTTTGTGGCCATCCATATTTTTTAGTTATGTAGCCGTACGCCGTGCCTATAGTTCCTGCAAATTCAATACCAAAATTTCTGTTAGATCCATCTTTTCTATAGATGCCGTCACTATCTATTTCCCATTCATCCCAAATTGTAACTCCTCTTTCTCTAAGCCAAGAGACATCGTTACTCTGTGCCTGATAGATCCACAAAAGTTCAATAACAGGACCTTTTATTCCAACCTGTTTAGTGGTTAAAATAGGAAACTCCTCTTGCAAATCAAACTCAAAGTTGTATCCGAGTATTCTTACCGTGTCATCACCTGTTCTATTGTGATGTACTTTTCCTTCTTTTATGATTTTCTCACAAAGATCTAAATACTGTTCATCAAATTTTGACATAACTAAAACTCCTTCTAATATTTATTTTGAGTATCAATCTTTACTCAAACGTATTATAGCATTTTGAGTTATTAATTTCAATATTTTTTGTCATTTAAAAATATTTTCAATAAATGCTTGATTTTTATCCACTATTATGTTAAAATGTTTTGGTAATAATTAAGATTTCATTTAAGGAGGTGCAATATGCCAAACATTAAATCAGCAAAGAAAAGAGTTTTAGTAGCACAAACAAAAACTATACAAAACAGAGCTACAAAAAAAGCGTATAAAGAAGCTGTAAAAGCTTTTGAAGCTGCAGTAGCAGAAAACAGTAATGAAAAAGAAGAATTATATAAAAAGGCTGTTAGCCTAGTAGATAAAGCATGGTCTAAAGGTGTTCTTGCTAAAAACACAGCTGCAAGAAAAAAAGCAGGTCTTGCAAAATTATTAAACAAATAGTTTTAAACTCAACTTTAACGTTGAGTTTTTTTGTGTCTATTTGACTTTTTATGTAAATCATGATATAATATTTTTGCATTTTTATTTAAAAGTTGTGCAAGATTTTGCATACATTTATAAGTGACATAGGGTTACTTAATTGCCTGCTATCTGCCAGCTAGAAAGAAGGAAATATGTCTACATTATTATTAGAACCGAA
Source organism: Clostridium sp. CAG:1219 (assembly GCA_000433335.1). Taxonomy (GTDB): domain Bacteria; phylum Bacillota; class Clostridia; order TANB77; family CAG-465; genus CAG-465. The sequence goes on from HF996740.1 coordinate 19,209, forward strand.
GGCCAAAAGCACATATGCAATGTCTCTTTCCAAAGATAAGGAAGCTCTCTTTCTATATCTTGAGAAGTTAGGAGACTCTCCTCAAATAATATCTAGCGTTTTGTGGCTTTCTTATTACTCACCTGAGTATATGTTAAGCACCAATGGTTTTTCGAAAGGTGCGAATATTAATGTTATTCGCAGAGAAACTTTACGGTTATTAAAGCTTACTTCCCCAGAAATTTGGGAGAGTGTCACCTCAGATCCTGTAACAGAATGTGAAAAAATACTATGTGATAAGCTTCCTAAAGGTTCCTTTGGATTGGTCAAGTATAAAATAATTAAATTTGTAAAAGTTGCCGACCGTGATGTTATAGATAGGGCGTGTTTCTTACTCACTTCAGAAGAACAGAAAAATCAATTTGGCGGTCTACGCTCTATTCTTTTAAAGTTCAACGAGTCTCAATATCTTCTTCCTGTAGCTTTCGACATCGGCAACATGATAAAAGATCTCATGCAAAATGAAGAAATTGCACGCGACATAACTGAACAACCTTTTATTGAAACTACTGCAATATCTACGAATGATAATATAAACTCTATAGTAGCGTTTAAGAAAATTGCAGATTCTTTGATAAAAAAGGGATTTTCAATGGAATTTCTTTCAAAAATAATAGTTTCAAAAGACGTTGCAAAAGACATTTCAGAATTTTGCAGGATTTCTAACTCATTAATAGGAAAGGAGTTAACACCCGAATTTTTGTTACTCTTAATTTTAGGTAACTAATTAAAAAAACTCACGTAATAAATACGTGAGTTTTTTATATTCCTGGCATACCAGTTCTGTATGTTCCTCTAGTTTGTATCCCACCTATTCCATTTATTCCCTCACGAGTATTAGATAAAATGTTGGAAATTGAAACAAATTCTTCAACAGGTGTATATGCAATACTCTCTGCTACAATTATTGGATCCATCATATCTATCAACACTCTTTTAGGAGCAGATGCAAAATTGGCTCCCGCTGAAATTATAGCTTCATAATAACTTTGACATGCCCCGGCAAATATAACTAAATTGTCAAGATTATGCTCATACCTTCTTGCTTCTAAAACACTTTGAACATAAAATTTAGAATTTTTATAATTATCTATATTATAAATATCATTTCTTCTTTTTATAAAAGCATCATGGCCTGTAAGTATTAGTATATTAGGCCTTATTTTTTGAAGTAATTGATAAACTTGCTTATATTGTTCTTGCTCTGGTATATTATATACATAAGCTTTAATTCCCATTTTTTTATACAATTCTCTACTCTTATTTGCATATTCTAAATCTCCATCTATATGTAAAATTATTCCCGGTTTCTTGTATATTTTTTCTCTTTCAAAATAATTTGGACTATCATATACTCTTAATTCATCTCTAGGATACCATTTTTTCTTCATTCCATTATAACATCTGCTCATTCTTGATTGTCTTGAAAGCTCAATATTTTTTATTCTTCTGTCTTTTTCTTCATCGTCTATATGCTTTAAATCATACACTGGAGCATCTGCAACAATTCGTACTGTTATTCCTACCAGTTCCGCACTACCATTTATTATATTTGTTATTCTAAATAATACATCAAAATTATAGGATTTTCTAGCTACTATATCACCTATTTTAAAATTTTCCTGCATTAATTTCACCTCATATGATAGTGTATGATTTATTTAAAATTATGTGAAAGGAGAGCTTCATTAAATTAATGAAACTCTCCCAAAGAACTCACATTTTGCCTTTCTTACTATACACTATTTTTCTGACTTTGCGCACACAAGCATTTATATTTTTCTTATACAGGCTCAGACGCTTTTGTTCTTCTTTTATACAACTTCTTATTGCATCAAAATCTAAATTTACTGTGTAATTTTGCATAAAACTTCACCTCGCTAATAAATAATGATTTATATAGGAAATAAACTTATACTAAACTAATATGTATTTTATATCATTTCAATTAATATTTCAAGTTGACTTTAATATATTTTTGATTTAAAATCTATTTATATTTAAGGAGGATAGCATGACAAAAAAAATCATAAATTTTGTACTTTCCATAACTCTTATATTGTTACCAATTATGAAAATTCCTATTTGTTTCGGAATTTCATCTTCATTTTATGGAGCAAAAATAATTCTCTTGTATGGTAGTGCTAGTATACTTTTAATATTATTATTAATTAATTACAAAGATCTTTCATTTGATAAAGTAGACTTACTACTACTGTCATTTTTGATACTAGTTTGTATTAGTACATTTTTTTCATTAAACTTAAGAGTTTCAATACTTGGCAGTTATGATAGGTTTGAGGGAATGTTAACTTTTATAGCTTATTACATAATTTACTACTCTGCGAAATATTTTTTGAAATTTGATAAAAAATTCATAGCTTATATTATTGCAATATCTATAGTAATATCATTACTTGCTATATCACAATACTTTGATTTATTTTTCACTTCAGAGATATTCTCTAAAGAAGCAATAGGCGGAGCAACCCTCGGAAATCAAAATTTCTTAGGAACTTACATATCTCTTATATTACCAGCAATTACGTGCTTATATATTTTTAAAGGCAATAAAATTTTGTTAGTTCCAAATGCACTTTTGTTTTTTACACTTCTTATAACTTTAACTAGAAGTGCATGGATAGCATTTTTTGTATACTCTGCAATTGGTATAGTATACATTATAAAATCAAAAAAGAAAGAATATATGAAAAGATTTGTAATTTTATTTGCTTTGTTTTTAGTCACATTTATAGTTTTTAATTTACTAAGTCCAGGTGCAATACTCGGAAGATATAAAACAAGCAAAGATGAATTAGAAAACAAAGATAAAGCTGGAAGTGGAAGGATAATTATTTGGAAAGGTGCTTTTACAATAATAAAAAATAGGCCTCTGCTTGGAAGTGGGCCAGACACTTTTGTATACGGTGTTAACACCTACGATAGAGACTATCTAGTAAATGTACTTATACCAAGGTTAAATGCAATACCTGACAAGGTTCATAATGAATTTTTACAAATCGCATGTACTATAGGCATTCCTGCTTTAATCATATATTTGTTTGCAATTGCACTCATATTAACTAATTTAATAAAAAAGGATATTCATAAAAATACTTTATCTTTTATACTTCTATTATGTATTATATCCTACCTTGCACAAGCATTTTTTAATATAAGTGTACTTGACATAGCACCTCTTTTCTGGGCATTACTTGGAATTTCTAGTAGAAAAGAAAATGCATAAAAAACAACCTGGAATAAAATCCAGGTTGCTTTTTATTGAACTGTGTATGGTAAAAGTGCAATATGTCTTGCTCTTTTTATAGCTTCATTAACTTTTCTTTGATGTTTTGCACAAGTTCCTGTTACTCTTCTTGGTAATATTTTACCTTTATCACTGATGTATCTTTTTAATTTTTCTACATCTTTGTAATCTATTTCGTCAATGCTATCTACGCAAAAATTACATACTTTTTTTCTAGGTTTTCTAAAAGATTTTTCTTTAGAACCTTTTTTTACGTTTCTTTCTGCCATTTCAAATTCCTCCTTTTCTTTTTTAGAAAGGAAGTTCCTCGTTATCATCTATTGTAATGAAATCTCCATCTGCACTAGATGATGGCACTTCCATATCAACATTTGAACCTGCAGAATCTCTTCTTGAATCAGCAAAATATGCATTTTCTACTATAAAGTCAGTAGCATATCTTTTTTGACCATTTTGATCTTCCCAGCTTCTATTTTGTATTCTACCTTCAACTAATACTTGTTGTCCTTTAGCATAATACTTAGAACAAAATTCAGCTAATTTTCCAAAAGCTGTTAAATTAAAGAAATCTGCTTTTCTTTCTCCATTTTGATCAGCAAATCTTCTATTAACTGCAATAGAAAATGTTGTAACCTGTGTATTAGTATTTGGTGTTGTTCTTGTTTCAGGGTCTCTTGTTAATCTCCCCATAAATTGAAATTTATTCATATTTTTCCCCCTAACATTTTATTTAATTTCCATTTCATAAACTATTTTTTTATAACTATATGTTTTAGAACTATTTCATCAAGTCCTAGAATTCTTTCAAATTCTGCAATAAATTCTGGTTTTGCTGTAAATGTAAATAAGATATAGTAACCTTCTTTTTGCTTATTTATTTCATAAGCTAAAGTTTTTTTACCCCATTCCTCTACATTTGTAAGCTCGCCATTTGCACCGATTAATTCTTTCATTTTTTCACCGAAAGCTACTGTTTTTTCTTCATCAGCAGCTGCAGATAAAATTATAACTGATTCGTAATTATTCATGACCAAACTCACCTCCTCTTGGACATTAGACTCTATGACCCACATAGAGTAAGGAAATTAACTGGTAAACATTATATCATTTTT
>HF996741.1 GCA_000433335.1 Clostridium sp. CAG:1219
AGGTTTTTATATGGAAAATAAAAAAAGTCTATTTAAGAAAAAAAATGTGAAGAAAAGGGCGATATCTTTAATCGTTCTTATGATATCTATTGTAATTATGATAATTTTGGCAACCACAGCTGTTGTTTTAGTAAATAACTCTGGGATATTTGGTGCTGGAGCGGAACTTGATTTTAAAAATGATGTATCACAATATAATGAAAAAGTAAAAGAGAAGATGGGATACATTACAAGTAGTACTCAAAGTGGCACTATAGTATCTGGAGATGAAATGATAAGCTACGTCCCAGAAATTAGTGATAAATATAAGGACAAGCTTTTTATACTTGATGGTAAACTTGTTTTAGACGGGGCAAAAGCATCTAAAAACGAAATTAAGTGGGCAAATGAAATTGGAGTAGATGTAAGCACATATGTGGATATTAGTGGACTTGAACTTGAAATAGGCGAAAATGATATCATCATCAAGAAGGTAAACTTAATTGGAAAAGATAGTGAAATTAAATCTTATAAATTTAAAATAGATGGTAATGATTGGATAACTAGCAATAAAGGTGAATATACATTTGCAAATTTGGAAGTTGGAAAATATTATGATATTTACGTAAGTTTAGTATTAAAAGATGGAAGCGAAAGTAGAGAGTATAAAAAGCATGTAAAAACAGATGTTGTTGGAGATGTAGTTAGTATAATACTTAGCACTCAAAATTGGACAAAGAATGCCATAAATGTAAAGCTAAGTTACACTAATGATTTAATGGATGGGTATAAAATACAATATAAAATTTCATCATCAAATTGGACTGATTATACAGAAAGCATAGATAAAGCTGGCGGATTTAGTGTAGATGAAAATACTACAATTTATGCAAGATTATATAATGATTCTAAGAAAAGAGAAACTGCAAATAATTTCATTGAAATAAGAAATATAGATAAAATAAAACCAACCGTTCCAACTGCAATTGAAGTTACATCTGGAATTAATAGTTTAAAGGTAAGGGCTTCTGGGGCACAGGATGGTTTAAGTGGTGTTGCAGGATACATTTATAGTATAGATGGAACAAAATATACGACACTTGTAAAATCAAATGAAGAATATACATTTACAGATATTAAGGCAAACACAAATAAGGTATTATATGCAAAAGCTGTTGATAGTGTAGGAAATGAGTCGGATTCATATTCAAAAGATTGGTCTACATGGGATGCAGAAGAAAAAGTTAGAATGATTCCAAGTGAGACTAATTGGACAAATAAAGATGTAACAATTGCACTTGCACATCAAAGTATACCAACAGATTATATAATGCAATATAAAATTGGCGAGAATGGAACTTGGCAAAATGGTTATACAATTCTGATAAAAGAGAATGTTGATATAGTATACGCAAGACTATATAATGCAAAACTAGATGATATAATAGGACTTAATAGCATGAGCGTAAAAAATATAGATAGATTACCGCCTGAAATGAATAAAGATGTGGATTACAATCCAACAAAAAATTCTATTATTACTTCAAATCTTAAAGGTATTGATAGAGGTGGAAGTGGTATATCTCATTATGAATTATTTATAAGAAAACATGGGGAAAGTAATTATAAATCATATACAACCAAAGAAAATACTTATACTTTTGAAGGACTTGTAAAAGATACACTATATGATATACGTATAAGAGTTTACGATAACGCTGGAAACGTATCAGATTTTGTAGAAAGTAGTATACCAACTGTATGTACTATAACACTTGATTCTCAAGGTGCGGATAGCACAAAAGAAGGTACAAAGGCAATATATGAAAAATATAATAAAGGTCTTTATGATACAGAAGATTGTATAAATGAAATAACTAGTATTGAAATTCCTCAAAAGGGCGAGTATACATTTGATGGATATTATACTCAAACTGGTGGTAAAGGTACTAAAATGATAGATGAGAATGGTAACATTACATCAAACTTTAATAATAAGTATTACACATCAGCAGGAACACTTTACGCTAGTTGGAAATCATATACAATAACATATAACTTCTCAGAAAATGGAGGTACTGAATGCACAAAAACTTCTGAGATGGTAAAGGCTGGTAAAACTTTGGATTTAACACAAGGACCAACAGCTACAAAATCAGGATGGAAGTTTATAGGATGGAATACAGAAGTAGATAAGAGAGCAAAATTAAACAGCATAGTTATGGAGAGAAAAAATATAGTGCTTTATGCGCAATATTCAAAAGATGTTACAGCAACTTGTAATTATTATGGAGGAACAAGTGCTGTAACAGGAACTATGTGGAATAAAGAAAAAAGTATTAGTATAAAGCTTCCACAAATAAGCAACGCTACAAAAGATGGTGTTACATATACCAAAAGAGGCTGGGCAAAAGAAGATACAGCAAATGCAGATATAGTAGTAAATTCTGGAGCAAATGTTACTTTAAGTGATAACGCAATATATTATGCAAATTATCAATCATCAATGAATATTAATATCTATTATTGTAGTGGAGATGGGACAAGTAGCACCTCTCTTGGAAATACAGTAGATGTGGCAACAGCATCTAGTGGAAGATACATGAACTATAAAGGAAATTTTGTATATACTTCAGTTACTTTACCAGATGTAGTAAAAAATAGTAAAGGATTTTGTGGAACAGACTATAGTGGTATAAGCAAGGAAAAAAATAGCACAACAGCAGCCACACTAGATACTTCAAGTACGACATATTATGCATTTTATACTAAAGATGTAACACTTTATTATTATAATGGAAGCAAACATACTTCAAGTGTGGTAAAAAGGAATGTAACAACAGATTCAACAAAATATACATCAAAAGAAGGAAGTACTATTCCAACTCCTGCTTCATATGACGGAGCAACATTTAAGGGATGGAGTTGGAAATCTGATGCTGTGGATGCAAGAACATTTAACGCAACAGCAGTAGCGGTACTTTATGCTTACTATCAAAAAACAATAACTGTTTCTTATGATAAAAACGACGGTACAGGAACAATAGCTCCTGCATCAGGAACAAAAACATATATTTCAAAGGCTGTTAGTACGGATGCTTCTGTGGCACTTACAACACTAAATCCAAGCATAACGGTCAGTGATGGAAGTGGATTTACAAGAACAGGATATGTATTTAGTGGATGGAATACTAAGTCTGATGGAACTGGAAAAAATTACGCTAAAAGTGAAAAAGCTGAATTTTCAGAAAGTACTACTTTGTACGCTAAGTGGACAGTAATAGGTTATAACATTTCATATAACTTACAAAATGGAACAGC
>HF996742.1:0-589 GCA_000433335.1 Clostridium sp. CAG:1219
ATTAAACTTAACTTACTAATATCTCCTAAATTACAATTTCTAGCACTAAGCGAATAAAGATTAGTTAATTTTGAAATAACCTCTATGTTTTCACCAACGTCTATGTCGCTTATGTCTAGAACCACAAGTCCTTTAATATCTAATAAAGGGTCAAAATTTTTTATAGGATTTTCAGAAATATAAAGTATTTTAATACTTCCCACATTTTTTAGTGAAGATATGTCGGATAGATTACATCCTTTAATATTTAAAACATTTCTATAATATTCATCATTACTATCATTAAATCTAATATTTTCAATTCCTTTTATATCTTTATTGTATGAAATGTTTATACTCTTTAATTTATTTAATTTTGATATTTTTGAAATATCAGAAATTTTATTATTACTTAAATTTAAGTTTAAAACATTCTCTAAATTTACTACTTCGTCTATTTTTTCTAAATTGCAATTTGAAAAATTCACATCGGTAACACTAACGCTCTTTCCTATTTTTTCTATTGGATTGTATGAAGCTTGTAATTGATATAAATTTTTGTTATTTTCTATTGCAGACAAATCTTTAATATTATTTTTAGAAATATCTA
>HF996742.1:601-3379 GCA_000433335.1 Clostridium sp. CAG:1219
TTAGAAATATCTAATACAGATAAAGATTCTATTTTTGATATATATTCCATACATTTATCGTCTAAATTACAATTTTTTAAATTTAAAATATATAAATTTTTAAGTTCTGCAAGTTCATCAAGCCCTTTTAAAATATTATTTTCAGTTATATTTATATTAATAAGATTATCTAACTTATTAATTCCTTGTATACTAGTTATTTTATTTTTAGTTATAGAAATTTCTGTCAATCCTTTAATTTCAAACAAAGGACTTATATCTTCTATATTGTTTTCTAAAATATTAATGGATTTCAAATTAGTATATTTTTCAATTCCTTTTAAACTTTTAATCTCATTACTTCCAATTGTAATATAACTAATATCATCTATTTTATTTTTTTGATACTTTAATTCCAGCTTTGAATCATCATACAATTCATACTCAGTATTTTTTTTCATTGCCTCATATAAATTTTTATCATCAAAAGTTACTACTTCGTAACTATTTTTTACGCTTCCTTTTTCTAGCGCCGTAGATATAACTCCGCCCATATTTGCCTCAACCATTATGTCTTCGTATGAAATATAAAAAACACCTTCATCATGATATTTCACTCCCCATGAATTTAATGCTATATATGCGCCATCATTTTTTGGAGTTGCAATTTCACCATTCATTAATTCTGTTTTAAAATTATCTTTAGAATAGTTATCATCCCAACCAATAATTGAAACTGCATGCCTTTCAGCATCCGTACTTACTCCATTAGTAAAAAAAACATTCATATTGTCTAAACCTGAGTAACTAATATCAGAAGGACTTTGAATGCTTGAATAAACAGAGCCATATTTCATAATATGCTTTTTTACTGTTTCTCTAAAAAGTTTAATTTCTTCATCTGTATTTTTAAGATCTCCTGTTTTTTGAATAGTTGGAAATTCTACAATATCAGTTACATATATAGATGGTGTTGTATTTTTTATTTTATCGTATTCAACATCAGCGTAGTCTCTATATGGCAATTCATTTTCAAGTGCAAATCCACCGCAAATTCTTTGTATATGCTGCTATGTCAGAAAAATTTCCTCCGTCATGTTTTTTTCTAGTAGCATCTGAGAACTCATCAGATAACATATAATCAATATATATTTCAGATAAATCATAATATTTCCCCTTAGTAAGAGCTAAATTTGTTTCTATAGATTTTAAAGAAGCAAAACACCAACAAAGTCCAAAACTGTATTGATTTCTTACAGGAATATCTATTTTATCATATAGGTTATAATAAGTTGGAATTAGGTCCTTATCTTCTTCTTTGTTATCTTTTTTATTATCTTCTTTATTATCCTCTTTTTTGTCATCTGTATCATCATTTGTATTTTCTTCTTGTTTTTTATTATTTTCGACTTCATCTTCTTTATTGTTTTCTTCTTTTTTATCAGCTTCTTCTTGCTTTTTTATGATATCATATATTTTTTCATATTCTACATCAAATTTTCTTGGAATTACCTCATAATTTTTCTTTTCTTCTTCAGAAAGATCTTTGTACTTTTTATAATCCTCTGAATATTCTCCATTTTCTTCTTTTATTTGTTCTTCTGATTTTATAACCGCACCGTTTTCATTAGCTTTTTCTTCTTCTTTTTTTATCTTCTCTTCTTTTTTATCAGAATCATTATTATTAAAATCTTCAATTACCTTTTTTTTAGTTTCCTCTACTTTAGCTTTTTCATTAATATTAGAAATAATAAAATATGCTGAAATAGAGGCAATTAAGGCAACTAATAAAACTATTATCAATATTATTATAATTGATATACCGCTTTTTTTACTTTTCATATATATTTTCCTTTCATAATTTATAATATTTTTAAATTAAATAGCGTTAAAATATTTTTATACCACTCCTTTCTCACTCTCATTTAATTCCTACTAGTGTAATATTATCATATATTGTTTTAATTTAAAACATTTTTTTCCTTTTTATTGAAAAACTTATTATAAAAATGTATAATGTTTTTATTAAATAAGGAGATATAAACTTTATGAATAAAACTTTAACAATTTTTTTATCAAAAATAATACTAAAATTATTAAAATTAATTGGTAGAGGAAGTTCGCTTCCAGGAGAAATTGCCCTAAAATTAAATAAAAATTTATTAAAAGAATTCAAAATTAATTCCAAAATTATAGCAGTAACTGGTAGTTCAGGAAAAGGCAGTACATCATCTATGATTGTTGATAGCTTAAGAGAACTAGGATATAGTGTTGCACATAACATGAAAGGATCAAACCTAAAATTTGGAATTATCACTCTTCTTATAGAAAACTCTAATATTCATGGTGAATTAAATCAAGATTTTTTGGTATTTGAAATGGATGAACGTTATGCAAAGTATGTTTTTTGTGACATTGAGCCAGATTTTGTTATAGTTACAAATGTTACTCGCGACCAACCACCAAGACAAGGTAATGTTGATATAGTACTAAATGATATAAAAAATGCTATTCCAAAAAAATCTCATATAATACTTAATGCTGACAGTCCATATATGCAAAATCTTGTTATAGATAAAGAAAATGAAGTTACATACTATAGCGTATGTGAAAACAAATTTTCTGAAAATGAAAGTATATATAAAAAATTAAATATATATTACTGTCCTAAATGTTCTTGTAAATTAAAATACTCTTATTATAATTTTGAAGAAAATGGTAAATATATATGCACTAATGAAAAATGTGGATTTGAGTATCCAAGACCTGACTTTGAAGTCACAGACATTAATTTTGAAA
>HF996743.1:0-4480 GCA_000433335.1 Clostridium sp. CAG:1219
TTTTTAAGTTTTTTTTGTACCTTAGTTTCTATTCTAGAAACGTATGAACGTGAAATTCCAAGTTCGTCTGCAATTTCTTGTTGTGTCTTATACTTTTTTCCATCAATTCCATACCTGCAACTCATTATATATTTTTCTCTTTCAGGCAATTTTTCTTTTATAAATGCTATTACCTGCTTTACCATAGCTTTATTGTATATTGTTTCAATTGCACCTTTACTTCCCTCATCTATAGTATCAGCAAGCTCCATATCATTTCCATCTTTATCGGTACCAATTACAGTATTTAAAGATATTTCGGCATTTTGCTTTTTTGTTGCCCTAATATTCATAAGTATCTCATTATCTATACATTTACTAGCATATGTACTAATTTTAAATCCTTTATTATCTTTGAAACTATTTATCGCTTTTATAAGTCCTATTGTTCCAATTGAAATATATTCTTCCATTTCTTGTTCAGACTTAGCATATTTTTTAGCAATATGCGCAACAAGTCTTAAATTATGTTCAATTAATATATTCTTTGCTTCCTTGTCGCCTTCAAAATACCTTCTAAGATAATACTCCTCCTCCGTTTTACTAAGCGGCTTTGGAAAAAGATTAGAGTTTGATATATACCCAAATAAACAAAAAATATATGAGAAAATATTTCCTAAAAAAGAAAAAAACATAAATAACCCTCCTAATCACTTAGTGTATATTTATGCTTTTTTCTACTTTTTTTGCATGTCTTATTATATATTTTATTTATTAGTATCTAATTTCATATTTAAATTTTCACAAATAGCAAGTGTTACAAAGTATATTGGAGTAACTATAACTACCCATAAATTAAAAAAGTCTTGCACCATATAGCAAAGTGACGCAAGTGCAAATATAATATAATATTTGCTACTTCCTGTTACATTCTTTATAAACTCACCATTTAGTAAATATTTAATTAATTTAAATACACAAGTACATATTGCAATAACATAAAGTAAAGTTCCTACTACTCCTACATTTACCAAAAGTGTAAAATATACATTAGCTGCTGTATCATTAATAGAAAATTCACCTATTTCTTTAATATCATTAGAATACCTGCTCATAAATTCAATAGCAAATGAGTCTGGCCCTGTTCCAATTATTGGTCTATCCTTAAATATATTAAACGTTCTTTTCCATAAAAACATTCTATATGTTCCATATTCATCATCAAAATTTCCATGCAAAATTTCATGAATTTCATGCAACATACCAATATTAAAATCTTTTATATAAAGAATAAGAATGACAGATATTATAAATATTAACATAGCAAAATATATTGCAATAATTAACTTTTTATTTTGAGTTAAATCATATTTATATTTTCTTAAAAGATATGATAGTATCAATATAACAATGCTACATAGTAATAGTGCCAATGCTAATTTATTAAATTGGAATTCAAATCTAAGTGATGATATATCATAATAATATTTTAAATTAATCACTATATCTACTAAAAACCCAATTATTATTCCAGATACTACTAAAAGTGTTCTAGATAAGTATTTACTATTTAATATAATATATGGTAAAAGTAAGGCTGCTATAACCAAAAAGCCAATTTTACCACTATCTACATCGATTATTTGAAAAATAAAAAATCCCATATTAATAGCAGTCAAATGTAAAATACTTTTCCATTTTTTATTTTCAAGAAATATAAAGCTAACAAATGAAACCGTTATCATTATTGTATAGAATGCAGATACAAAATCAACATTACCAATCGTTCCCATAAAGCTAACATTATGTGTTCCTATTCCATCTTGATACATATTAAGTGGATTAAATCCAAAATATTGTAATACACATATAAAACTAAATATTAAAGACGAAATAGAAAAATATGTACTATATCTTTTTTTAAACTCAAGAAAGCTACTAACGCAAAGAAATGAAATTGTATAAAGCAATATATTAATAAGTCCTTCACCTCTGCCAGTACCAATAAATAAATTATATTCTTTAAAATAAGGAGATACGAGAGTGGATATTACAGCTACTACTCCAAATAAAAGTATAAATACTTGAACTTTACCAATCTTTATATTCTTAAAAGGATTAACTCCTCTACAAAACGAAAAATACATTAAAATAGTTATGCATGTTGATATATATGTAATAGACGCTATTAAGTGTATACTCCATTTTGCTTCTAATATTTTAAAGAATCCAGTCTTGTCCACCCAAAAAGGAAATAGCAAAATTATAAAGCACAAAAACACCTCAGTTACATTTGCAAGAGACTTTCTTTCTATTTTTAAAACTTCATTTTTATCCATATTATTCACTTCTCAATTTTTCCTCTACCATTTCTGATATATTTTTCACATTTCTCCATGTACTTGGTTTTTCTTCTGTTGGTTGAATCTCTATATCAAATTCATCTTCTAACCTTTGTACCAATTCTATAAATGCCATAGAATCTAAAACATCTTCTGCAAGTAAATCTATATTTTTATTTTTTCTAACTTCGTCACTTCCGCAAATTTCACATATAATGCTAATTATTTTCTTTTCCATTTAATAATTCCTCCATTTTTTTGTTGTCTACTTTTCCATTCGTATTTAACTCAAATCTATCAACTATATTTACTATTGGAATCATATAACTTGGCAAATACTCCTTCAAGTCATGCCTAACTTTTAAGCTATTAATATTATTTATATTATCTTTTAATTTTACAAAAGATATAATATTTTTAACAATATTCTCATCATCTTTTTTTAAGTATGTAGAAGCTTTCTCTACGTAATCTAATTTATATAAATTATTAGTTATATCATTTATATCTATTCTATAACCCAGATATTTTATTTGGTTATCTATTCTACCTACAAAATATAACTTGTTATCTTTAATATATCCAATATCTCCTGTAAGATAAGCTTTCTTGCCGTTATATTCTATAAATTTTTCACTAGATTTATTAATGTATCCATTTGACACACTATCCCCCACAATAAGGATTTCTCCTTTTTTCTCCTCTTGCAAAATTTCTAAGTTACTATCTACTACATATACATTAATATCATCCTTTATATACCCAACCGGTAAGATTTCTTCACTTATATTTTCTACATCAATCATCGACACTGCAACTGTACATTCAGTTGGGCCATAAGAGTTGATTATTCGTATATTTTTAAACCTTTTTTTAAGTCTATCAACTGTTTTTTTAGGCAATACTTCTCCGCAAAAATATATTGTATTTAATTTTTTAATATATTTTTCATTAAATTTATCATCAAGTAGTAAAACATCGGCAAATGATGGCGTCATAACAGCAAGTTCTACTTCACTATTTTTTACATTTAAATATAGTTCCTTAAAATCAAATTTTGTCGCAGTATCAATTATATTTATCGTAGAGCCAGTAAAAAGAGAAAAATAAAGATCTGCCACTGAAAGATCAAAAGAAAACGCAGCTTGATTTAACACATTTACATTTCTCATATTTATTTTTTTACTAAACCAATTGATGAAATAATCTATATTAGAATATGTTACTTGAACTCCCTTTGGTTCTCCTGTACTTCCAGATGTGTAAATTATATAATATATATCCTCTTTTTTTATTTTGATATCAATCGTAGTATTTTGTATATCTTTTGAAAAAATTTGTATCTGATCATTTTTGTTTATAACCCTAATTAAATCAAAATTATAATCATCTTCAGTATAGTTAAAAATCACATTTGATTTAGAACTTGAAATTATATATTTTAGTCTTTCAAGTGGAGTTGAACTATCTACAGGAATATATGTAATACCCGCAAATGAGCACGCCAAAAATGTTGCTATCATTTCAATTTGCTTATGTCCGTAACATATAACTTTTCCCTCTATTTTATTTTCAATTAAATAACAATAGATTTGCTTTACAATACTGTTTAGCTTACCATATGTAACTGTCTTATCTCTTGCTCTATAACATGTATGTTCTTCTAAATTTTCTAAATTAAATTTAATATTGTCTAATAACATTTTACTCCCTTATTTCATCTTTTGGTATAAGACTATAATCATACATTACCCTAGAATGATTTTTTAGTATTAATTCTTTTTTTACAATCTCTTTTGTTTCTTTGTTTGTTATAACTCTATATACATTACTATTTCTATAATATACACCATTTTCTAAACTATAATGATGATCTTCTTCTACAAGTCTATATTTATTATCAAGTTCATAATCTGCTCTAATCTCACCATATAGCATAGTGTCATCAAGCCAAACTTTAAGTTGTACTGGATATGAAAGTGTATTTTTAAACCTATAGTCTACACTTTTATATGATACAGATGTACCTGTTCCAAATGGAACTCTCCTTTTATAATCTGGAAACAGGGCATCTGAATGATGGTGAAGCTCTGTAACTTCCATTGGAGTGTGTAAAACAAGATAATGTATAAGATTAGCAAGTTGACACAATCCCCCGC
>HF996743.1:4575-4730 GCA_000433335.1 Clostridium sp. CAG:1219
CTACCATATTCCAAAAAGAAAAAGTTTCACCCGGCATTATAATTACACCATCAATATTAGAACTTGCTATTTTTAAGTTAACAACCTTATTTCTTTGCAGTTGCATATCTACACCTTCAAGTTTCCTTAAAAGTATTTTAGCATCTCCTTTTAAA
>HF996743.1:4757-24577 GCA_000433335.1 Clostridium sp. CAG:1219
TTTAATTTATTATTATCTCTCTTTTTTGCTATTTTATTTCCCTTAAACATATCTTGTATATCTTTTCTTACAGCTTCTTTAAGAACTGATATTTTATATGCGGTCGGTCCTAATTCACAAAATAATTTTCTTCCCATTTTTTTACCTTTACCTTATCTTAATTTGTACGTTATAAATAATGCTATTATATATAAAATGACATGGTGCATTGGATATATAATATAAAACATATTTTTTAACCACTTTTTATTTAATCCTCTTTTTCCATTATAATCTGCAATAAATAAAATTGATATAACAGATGGAGCATTGAATGCAAAATTTTTCATATCTGTAAATAATGCTATTATTAATGTAAAAAATATTATCATAAGAGATATCTCATTATTTTTCCATTTTCTTTTTACTTTCTCTGCAATATACATTCCAAATACGCTTACAAGAACCCTTAATCCTAGTTCAATATCTACAATAAAATATACATTAATTATTGCAAGAACTCCTACTAATTTTATAAGAAAATTAACTATTTTATTTTTTACTATATACTCTTTATCTACCAGTGAAATAAGCAATAAACAAAGTACAAATGAATATAAAATGTTCAAATAAGTATTAATTACTATATAATAATTTGGCACATAGGCCTGATTAATTATTCCAAGAATAAATAAAGCCAATTGAAATAGGGTTGCAGTCACAAATAACTTAAAAATATACTTTTTAATATTCTTCGTATAAAAGAATCCTTGAACAATTAAAAAAGCAAAAATTGGCATTGCCATTCTACCAAAAAATCTAAGCACATCAAATGCTTCTTTTGATATATAACTTACAAAATAATATCCAATGTGATCACAAATCATAAGTATTATTGCAATTACTTTCAATTTATTAGATGTTAAGCCTTTCATATTTCTCCTTAAAAAAACAACATATCTTACACAAGATAAGATATGTCGTCTTTAATTATATTTTATATTTTAGTATTTTCATTATCCTGATTATATTCAGATGTTTCTATATTTTCTATTTTTTCTGCATCGTTATTTATCAAATCTTTCTTATTACTGTCTTTTTTCTTTTTGTTCTTTACAATTAGTATTATAACAAGAACTATTATGATTATAACAATAGATACAATTATAACAAGTAAGTATGTTAGATTGCTATCAACAAAACTAACTACACCTTCTTTTTCTGCTCCATTTGCGACTTCACTTCCAGTTAAAAATTCAGCACTTTTATTTACTAGAACATATCTAGAGTTATGTTTTATTTTTAGGTTATAATATCCTTCACTATCTTTGCTAATGTTAGTTTGTACAAGTTCATATGAACCATCTTCTTCATTATAAAAATATAATTTTGCATAAGATTCAGTTATAACAGATGTTATATTCTTAGTAGCCTTAATACGTATAATTGTACCTTCTGGCAATTCTTTGTTATCTTCAAAAGTTAATATTATTCCATTTTCTAAATCTTTCGATATACTTTTGTCTTTTTTAACATTTGATATTTGAATATTTACATCTATATCTTTTACTGTTTTTATTTTACCACCGTCAAATATAAATTGAGCATTTTTAGTATCTACAACCAAATTCTTTTTATTTTGTCCACTTATAGAAGTTAACAATTCTCTTGATATTTTAGTATTTTTGTTAGCATCAATTGTTATAGTTCCCGTTGCATTTTCTATTTTCTTTATATCTTCGATAGTTAATTTAGAATTATCAAAAGTTAAATCTTCATTTTTTTCTTCTGATTTTACTTCTACTTTTTCTTCTACTAATTCACTTGAAACTTTTTCATTTACAGTCTTTTTATCATTATTAACGTTACCATTTGAAACATTAGCTTCACTTGCATTAGATTTTGTTGCACAATTTGTACTACTTGCATTAGTGCTTGAGGCATTAGATCTTGTTGCACAATTTGCACTGCTTGCATTTGAACCACTTGCAGTATCATATATATTTACGTACGCATTTTGATCAACTATTCTACCTATGCCATATCCTTCAAGCTTACTTGATTTATTTAAGCTAGTAAGCATACCTGTCAAAAATCCTGTTCCAAATATAAATAAAATTACAACAGCTAGTCTCCAAGGAATTATTTTTTCTCTTTCTTTCATACGAACTTCACCTCATACCAATAATGATATATTATCACATACTTTTACCTTTTTCAACACAAATTTATCACTTTTTTACAAATAGCAGTAAGGCATAAAAATATACTCATAATACTCTTATGCCTCACCATATATTATTATTCTAACTTAGAAGCTTCTTCCGCCTCCGCCATGGCTTACTCCACTACTTCCACTATGGGTAGAAGAGCCACCGCCTCCACCACTAGAAGATGATTGAGGTGAATATCTCTTAGAAGTATGTGTTGTCAAAAAGCTATCATTCTTATCATTTAAATTAAAGCTATCTTTTACTAGATATTGACTAGCCTTAGTAGCTTTTGCAATTGTTTTATGTTTTGCTGAAGCTACAACTATAAAAATTACCGTAACAATACCAGAAACTATTATAATCGGAATAATTGGAAATGGATCGGATGATGATTTTCTTACATAATTACCATTGCTATCTATTTTATAATTACTGTTGCTACTTGGTGTACCAAGTGAAGCAAAGTAAGATGCTCTATCCACAAATTCTTCAGCTGTACCATAATAATCATTATTTGAAATTTTTTCATATGTATAATCAAGAATTTTATCTATTCTTGCATCATCGTACATTATTATAGCCTCACCAGTTGTAGAAATCCACATTTTTCTTTTATCCATATCTATTAAAAATAATAAGCCATCGTAAGTGCTTCCTACACCAAAGTCATTATAATCATAAAAATCATCTGCATATTTTTCTGATGTTGCTTTATTATTATCATTTATAGTAACAATCGCCATATCCATATCATAATTTTTTATAAATACACTAATTAGACTTCTTAATGTTTCTTCTTCAGCATCAGTAAGTAATTCTGCAAAATCATATACTTTTTCACTAGCATCTACACTAGGTGTTTTTAATATTTTATATTTGTTAGCAGAAGTTACTTTTATTCTACTATTAATTCTTAAATTATCTTCTGTTCTTTCGTATGTATTAGTAGATGCATATACTTTAACAAAACACAAAATACTAAATACCATACAAAGCACTATTAAAACTTTTTTACTTTTCATATTACACCTCTTAACCAAACAACCTTATAATAAGGGTAATTAAAGAAAGTATTGCTGTACTTCCTAAAAATGCTCCTATAGCAGCAAGAACTCTTTTTTTATTATCTATTGGCACATTTCCAACCATTTTGCCTGTCTGGCCATTCATTGCAAAAAGGTGTAGTTTATCATTATATTTTATATTTAACATCCAAACTGGCAATAAAACATATTCTGTTTTTTTATTATCAATATTACAATTCATATTTGAAACACTAACACTCTGATATTTTGCTGTTTTTAATAATTCATCCTTAGAGCTATTTATAATTCTTGAGTCTGCTCTTTTTTTAGCTTCCTCTTTAGAAACATCATATTTTTCAGATAAAAATCCTGAAAGATATGACATATTAAAATCTTTAAGGCCAGAATAATCAAATGGTTCAACTGAGTCCATTGTGTCATCGTCAAATTTTTTGGAGCCATCTGCTGGAATTCTTTCATATTTCATAGTTCCATCTCTCATAACCGTATACTCATCTGTTTTAGTATAAACGTAGTCACCTGATCTCCAAGTTTTAGTATTTTTTCCTATACCATCTAGTCTTGCACTAACATCTGCATCATAAGTCCAAAAAGGTATATATACTCCTGTTACCTTTTCAAGATTTTTCATATCAGTAAAATCTTTTGGCGCAAAGATTTTACCTTTAGCAAATCCTCTAAATTTCTTTACAACTTCTTCTTTAGTATTTTTAAAAGGTATTATTTTATCAGGTTTAAATTCCCCCTTAAACTGTGATTTTATTATACTCGCGCTTCCACAATAAACACAAAATGTAGCACTAGTATTTTGATCAGCTATTATACCTGCTCCACAGTTTGAGCAAGTATACTCATCAATACTTACTGACTCATCACTTGCCTTTTTAATTTTTTCTTCTATTTCCGTAAGTTCTTCTAGTGAATATGAAGAACCACAATAAGGACAATCCCATTTTTGACTTTTAGGATTAAATGGCAATTGAGCCCCACAAGACGGACATTCATGATCTAGTACATCCATAACAAACCTCCTCATTTTACTTAATTCTATCATATACGATTTTTTTTGGCAATAAAATACACTATATTTTTATACATGTTTTAATACAAAAAAACAACAAGGTATTTTACCTTATTGTTTTTAATATTATTCTATAAATGTGATGTCTATTCCACCAATTCCATTTTCTATTTTTAAACTAACTTTTTCGTTATTTTTTGTATTTTCATAAATATTAAATGATTTTTCATCTAGTCCATTTTTTCTTTGAACTTCAACGTTTCCTATACCTTTTTCTATGTCTAACATATATTCTTCATACTTGCCTAATATAGAAAGATCAAGTTTTCCAATGCCAGTTTCTATTTTACTATCATCGCTTATTGTACCATAATAGCTTGATTTTCCAATGCCGGTTTCTAGATCTAGTTTTCCTATTGACATATTATTCATGGTAGTATTACCAATTCCTGTACTTATACTTGCATATTTTGCAACAAGTCCATCAATTTTAGTATTTCCAGCTCCAAAATCTAATTCTATTCTAGATGAAGTTATGTTCTTAATATAAAGGTTCCCTGTTCCTATATTTAAAGTTATTAGACTCAAGTCATATTCTTTTGGGATCTTTACTGTAATTGTACCCTCATCTTTAACATCAAAATTAAAACCCAAAAATCCAAATTTAACAATATCGTCTTTTTCTTTTATGACCAGAGTCCCGTTTTTTACATAAGCTCTAACTTTAGATTGTATATTATTTAAATTACTTTTTTCAACTACTATGTTTTGATAGTCACCTGATATTAGATTTAAGTTAATACCCACAAGAGAAATATCTAAATTATTTATTCTCTCAATATTCTCATCATCATATATTTTAATTTCATTATATATATCAACATTATCATATATATTTATATATTTTTCATTTTTAGCATTTGGAAACTTTAAAACTATTCTTTCTATTCCAATTCCTACTGCTACTATAGCACATATAATACCGGTAAATATTGATATAGCAAGTATTATTCCAAAGATTATTGAAAGTACTTTTACTAACTTTTTCCCACCACTCATTTTACATCAAGCCCTCCAAATAAATTGAAAGAGTTTATATATATAGTTTTAGCATTCTCTATATTAGTTTTTGGCACCTTTCTATCTACTCCTCCAAATATAGATGTAGATTTTATTTCTATATTTACGTTATTCGGAACTTTTATATCTATTCCTCCAAAAACTGAGCAAGTATTAATTACAATATCTTCATTAATCTTAACCTCTTCAAGTGATAATTTCACACCACCAAATACTGCATTAAGGTTTGCTCCTTTAAATTCAGTATCTTTTAAATCAACCTCTTGTCCTGAAAATACCGCAGATATATCTTCTACGCTTAAATTTTGTTTATTAAGTTCTTTAATTTTTTTTGATAATTTACTAGATATTGTTTCCTTAAATATAATGCTAAGTCCTATAACAAGTAGTACTGCTGGAAGTGTTAATTTTTTTATTATTTCAAAATCAAGTAACCCTTGACATCCTAAAAGTAATACTACTCCAACAATTAAAAATATAAGCGGTGCTGTCTTATCACTTTCCTTTAATAATCCCAAGAATGAAGGAACTATTATAAACACTGTCCACCATCCATCAAAAAACAAATTAATATTGATTAATCCAACAGAATTTAACCCAATTATTATGGCAAGCGCGACAAAGAATAATCCCCACAATATATTTGTCAATTTTTTCATATAAATCACTCCTTTTATACATTATAATATTTTGTTACCTAAATTTCAATTCTTTACTTTAAAAGTTTACTTGCAACCTCTCCACATTTTTTTAAAACTTCTTCCTCATTCACACATTCAAATTTTCTATCTTTCATTATTACTCTACCATTTACTATAGTTGTTAATACATCATTACCATTTGCAGAGTATACTAAACTTGTGTATATGTCGTTTATAGGATTTATATTTAAGCTTTTTCCATCTATTATTATTAAATCTGCTAATTTTCCTTCTTTAATACTTCCTGTCTTATTTTCCATATTAAGAAGTTTAGCGCCATTAATTGTTGCCATTTGCAAAATTTCAAAGGCATCTAACGCAGTACTATCAAGCAAAGTAGCCTTTTGGAAATATCCTGTAAGTTTCATTTCCAAAAACATATCTAAAGAAGAGGTAGAACAATCACCATCTGTACCAATTCCAACTGTAATGTTGTTTTCTATATATTTTTTTATAGGAGCAATTCCTGAACCGAGTTTAGCATTACTAACCGGGTTATGTGAAATTCCACCTTTAATTCTTTGTAAGAGCTTAATGTCACTTTCATTTACCCATACTCCATGTGCCAGTACTAGTGGGACACTAAAAGCACCAACATCCTCTAAAAGTTCTACAGGTGTTTTATTGTACTTTTCTCTTATAGTTTTTATTTCATCTTGGGTTTCACTAAGATGTATATGAAGTCCTATATTATTTTCTTTTGCTATTTTTACACATCTTTTAAGTGTTGGTATATCACACACATACTCAGAATGAGGTCCTACCATAAGAGTAATAAGTTCATTTTGCCCATCTCCAAATCTTTTTAAAAGGTCATACGTTTCCTTAATTCTTATATCATCATCACTTTCAGTATTCATTATACATCTAGATAGGCACGCTCTTATTCCAACTTCATTTATTGCATCTATTGTTCCATCTACTAAAAAATACATATCTAAAAATGTTGTAGTACCAGTTTTTATCATCTCAAGTATACCAAGCTTTGAACTATTATATACATCCTCTTTAGTAAGCTTATCCTCAACGGGCCAAATTTTTTTATTTAACCAGTCCATAAGATTGTATCCTTCAGCATATCCTCTAAAAAATGTCATTGCAATATGGCTATGTGTATTAATAAATCCTGGCATTATAATATTGCCCTTAGCATCAATAACGTCAGCTTCATTATCCTCTATATTTTTTTCTATTTTTTTAATTACTTTTCCTTCTATTAAGATATCTTTTATTTCAGATTTCTTTTTTTCTTCTACATCAACTACTAGACCATTTTTTATCAATATTTTTTTCTCTTTTTTCATATTAATTACCTCATAACAATTTTAACATATTTTATAGTTAATGTAAATTGATTATATTTATTTAATTTTACTCCAAAATTTTCAAAGTATCTACTAAATATTTACAAAAACTCATAAAAATACAGTATACTAATATAATGTACTATAATATGGGGTGATTTTAGTGAAAAAAAATCGAAATTTAATAGGTATATTTATGGTATTTACACTTTGTTTTTCCATTTTTCATGGAAGTATAAATGCTGCAAATTTTCTATATTCAACAAATAGCTCAAAAACTAACACAAATGTTGAATCTAGTATTTCAACTGATAATGAAGTACCATCTTTTTCATTTCAGTCGGAAGCACAAATACTTGTAGAGCCTACAACAGGGCAAGTTCTATATGCAAATAACGAAAATGAAAAATTATTACCAGCATCAGTTACAAAAGTTATGACACTACTTTTAATAATGGAAAAAATAGATAGTGGCTCCTTAAAATACACAGATACTGTAACATGTAGTGCAAATGCATCAAAAATGGGTGGATCACAAATTTGGTTTAAAGAAGGTGAAACTCTAACGATTGATGAAGCTCTAAAAGCAATTGCAGTAGTTAGTGCAAATGATGTAACGGTTGCCATGGCCGAACTTCTTGGTGGAAGTGAAGAAAACTTTGTATCGCAAATGAATAAAAAGGCTGCTGAACTTGGGATGACAAATACACATTTTATGAATTCACATGGTATAGATGAAGATAATCATTATACCACTGCAAAAGACATTTCAATCATGTCAATGGAACTTATAAATAAACATCCTGACATTTTAAAATATACTTCAATTTGGATGGATACCTTAAGAAATGGTACATTTGCTCTTTCAAGTACAAATAAATTGATAAGATTTTACGATGGTGCAACTGGACTTAAAACTGGTTCTACATCAAAAGCTCTGTTTAATCTTTCTGCAACAGCAACAAGAAAAGGTACAACATTTCTTGCTGTGGTTATGAAAGCACCTTCTTCTGATATAAGGCTCCAAGAAACAAAACAGCTTCTAGACTATGGTTTTGCTACATACGAAACTAGAAAAATTATCGAAAAGGATGTACTTGTGGGCGAACTTTCACTAAATAAATGCATTGGAAAGAAAACTAACATATACATAAAAGATGATGTTTGTACACTACTAAAAAAAGGTGAAACCATAGAAACAGAAGAAAAAGTAAATTATATAGAAAATCTTGCAGCTCCTCTTAATGCTTCAAGTAAAGTTGGAACAATTGAAATTTATAATAAATCTACAGGTACACTTCTTGGCAGCTCTGACCTTATAATAAAAGAAGATATTAAAAAAGCAAACTTTGTAGACTATTTAAACGCAACATTTAAATACTATATAATTAACAAAGAAAGCAATACAACTTTTAATTAAATGTAAGAATAAACCACGGAAAAATATAATTCCGTGGTTATTTTATTTATATCTTAAATTATTTTGGTTAAACTTATTTTTCATTTTCAAGTATTTTTACGCAATTCTCACATAAGTAAACATATCTTACGTCTCTTCCAACGTCTAAAGTATAATGTCTGCATCTTGCACACATTTCTCCATCTTTTTTTACAACTTCTACTTTTCTCTTACTTTTGTCGTCTACTACGTTTATTTTTACTTCGGAGATATTTAATGCATCTTTTATATTTTCTTTATTCTCTTCTAAAAATTCTCTTTTTTCTTCAAGTACATTTAATATTAATGCAGCTTCTAAAGAATTTTTTATTATTTTTTTCGAGATTGCATCTCTTATCTTCTTTTTTGCACTTAATGTGAATTTAAAGATTTTTTCCCATTTAACTTCAAAATCTCCATTTTCTATTCTAGAAAGTGATATACTTTCTCTGTGCATTAAAATATTTTTTTCTTCATCTTTAGTACTATGCCATGCATATTGCCATGCTTCCTCAAGAGTAAATGGTATTATTGGCTCAAGATATATAACAAGTTGCATAAAAATATCAAACATTGTGGAAAGAACCATCATACGTGACTTATCTTCTTTTTTTAATATATAAAGTCTATATTTTACAGCATTAAAATAATCTCTACATAATGTATTTTTACAAAAATCTATTATTTTTTCGCAAGCAATATTAAAGTTACATTGTTCATATTCTTCTTTTACAAGTAAAGATATATCATATAGCTTCTTATACGCATATTTATCCAAGTCTTCTCTTTTTTCAACTGGAATATAACTTGTATTTGGATTAAATTCCTGCAAGTTTCCAAGCAAATATCTAATAGTTTTCCTTAAAATTCTATATAAATTATTTGCTTTAATTATCGATTGTTCATTAAGTGTGATTACCTTTTTACCAGCAGTCAAAACTCCCCAAAGCCTTAATATATCAGTTCCATATTTTTTAGAAACATCTCTTATTCCTATTTGAGTTGTAAGTAAATTTTGCATTTCTTGCTTGTTTTTCTTATCAAACAATATAGGTTTTCCTATAATTTTTGTATCTTCTTTTACGTCAGAATGTATTATAAATTTTTCTATAGAATTTATCTTTAATGCGCCGTCATCATCAAACATCAACAGCTTCAATCTATATACAAAATCTTTTTTACTTTCAATTAATACATCTATACACTTTTTACCACTATACTTTGGGTTGTTTTCCACATCATCCACTATAGGAATGGTCATTTGTCTAAAATCATCATTAAATATCATTTCCATTGGTGCAATTAGGTTATCTTCACATTTGTCACAAATTTTAGTTCCCTTTAATATATCTTGGGCTTTTGCAGTATTTACATAAGCCATTCCTTTATTTTTTATATATTCTTTGGTAAGTCTTACAGTTTCATCATTTATTATATAATCATTACATCCATCACAACAATATATTGGTATAGGTACTCCAACAGATCCATAATTTGAAATCTGTAATTCATCTTTTATATCAATATTTAAAATCTTTCTTATTATATCTTTCTTTTTTCCCTCTGTAAAACAATTAGAATTTTCTATTTTTCCTTTTACTTTTTCCTTTATAGCAAGTACTTTTCCCTCATCTTTTTTTATATAAAAAGCTGGCTTATTTATATAAAAAAGGTCATTACGACAAGTTTTACATACTGGACATGTAAGTGCAATATAATCTTCTAAAAATATAAGTTCACCCTTTTTTATATAATTTATCAAAAAAGTATCTGCCTCATTTATGCTTTTTCCTTTTATATGGTTATCACCCTTTATTACAACTTTCATAGTATTAATTGCTGGTGATGGAAGGGGGATATTTTTTTCTTTATATACAAGATAGTCTATATATGAATATTCAGGCAATATAACTCTTATTCCTGTATTATTTTTTTCATATGGACTAACAAGACTTTCGCTTGCAGATATTATATTTATCTCTTTAGTATAATCGATTGGACTTATAACAACAAAACTTTCTAACTCATCTGAAGTGATTTCTGCTTTTATATTATACTTTGTATAAAAAGCGTTTATCATTACTTCCTGTACTTTATCTTTTTGTATAATATAATGGTGTGTACTACTTAACTGTTCTACTTCAACTACACAATATACTGTATCTTTTTTTATTACTAAGTTTTCACTAACTCCAATAATCCACGGGTATATTGTAGTTGCTATAACATATGTATTCCTTAAATTATTAAATCTAGATAATGTTCCCTTATCATCTTTTACTCTATACATTGCATATAAATTTATATGCCTTTTTTTTACGTAATCTACTTCATTCTTTCCAAAGTATTTACCACATAAATTGCAATAATGCATAGGTTTATACTCTAGTTTTACACTACCCCTTTTATACATATCATAGAACTTATCTATTACTTCAAGTGCAAAATCATTACTTATTGTACTATAACAATTTTTTGAATAATCAAGTACAGTTCCAAGAGTTCTTATATCGTATATCTTACTTTGTATAAATTCATGTAAATTTTTTTGATATGCAATTCTTTTTTTTACTATATCTTCTCCTCTTAGACTTTCCTCATCTTCTTTTGTAGCAGTATATAAAAAACCAATATCATGATTTACTATATTTCCTTGCATACATTCATATCTTGTAAGAACATCTTTATATATTTCATTTACTATATCTTTTGGATTTAATCTTTCAATAGCTCTATTTGGAAGTTTTGAAAGATTATACACACTTTCGCTTTGTTTATTTTTGTTTTCTGCATCCTTATACTTTTTTGGATCTTGCAGACTTTCTAGAAAATACCCCTGTTTTTTTGTAAGTTTTGCATCTAGTGGTATTGTTTCTACTGGTAAATTTAGTGTACTTTCAAAGTTTTTTTGATTATTTATTTTCAAATTTTCCACCTCCTCTTTTGTTAAAATTCTAACGTTATTTACTACTATTTTTTAATTATATCAAAACATATAAAATTGTTCAATAGAGAAAATAAAAGCTGCAGAACATTTTCTACAACTTCTATTTTCTACATTTTTATTCTACCTTCCATGGCCTTGATTAAAGTAATTTCGTCAGTATATTCAAGGTCTCCGCCCACTGGAATACCATGAGCTATCCTTGTCACATTAATTCCAAGTGGCTTTATAAGTCTTGAAATATACATTGCTGTTGCCTCTCCTTCAATAGTTGGATTAGTGGCTAAAATTATTTCCTTAACTCTATCATCTTTTAATCTTTCTAAAAGCTCTTTTATTTTTATATCTCCTGCACTTATATTATTCATAGGCGAGATCGCTCCATGTAAAACATGATAAAGTCCTCTATATTCCCTCGTTCTTTCCATTGCTACTACATCTTTTACGTTTTCTACTACACATATCGTTGAAACATCTCGACTTTTATCTAAACAAATTTCACATGGGTCAGTTTCTGTTATATTAAAACAATTTGAGCAAAACTTTACTTTTTCTTTTGCCTCTAAAATTGCTTCAGACATTTCTTCTGCGACTTTTTTATCTGATTCTAACACAAAAAATGCAAGTCTTACCGCAGTTTTATGTCCTATTCCAGGTAATCTTTCAAATTGATTTATTAATTTTACTACTGATTTTGAATACATTAATTACTCCTACATTAAACCTGGAATGTTATATGCACCTAACTCTTGAGACATCATTTCATCAGCTTTAGATAAAGCTTCATTTACAGCAGTTAGAACTAAATCTTGTAGCATTTCAACATCTTCAGGATCAACAACTTCTTTTTTTATTATAATATCTTTTATAACTTTGCCACCTGTAGCTTTTACTATTACAGCTCCGCCACCTGCTGAAGTTTCTATTTCTTTTTTCTGAACTTCTTCTTGTTTTGCTGTCACCTCAGCTTGCATCTTTTGAGCTTGTTTCATTAAATTTTGCATATTAGCAAAACCTCCACCACCTGGAAATCCGCCAAATTTACCCATATTAATCATCCTTTCTTAAATACTAATAAATTATATTATAAATTACACTTTTTTTCAATCCATATTAGTATAACTTACTCCACTTTCTTTTAATACTTTTTCTAGTATTGTTTCTTCGCTATCATATTGCTCCTTAAATTCTACTTTTAAAATATATTGTTTGTCTGTTATATTTGATAATACATTCATTATATCAGATATTGATTCATCTTTTCTTAAAATTTCATATGCAAACTTATTATTACTTATGAATACCAATACATTTTCCTTTTCATATGCACTTACACTAGTAAGAGCTGAAAATACTTTCAATTTGCCTGATTTTGCAAGTTCTTTCTTTAGTTCATCTAATCTTTCAAACTTATCACATAAATTAGATGTATCTATTTTAACATCCGCTGCTAAATTAGAATTAATGTTATTTTTAACACCACTATTTACATTAGGTTTTGTGACAAAGTTTCCTGAAGAAATTTTATTTATCTTTTCTTCTAGCTTTAATATCTTATCCTCTAATACTTTAATAACATTTCTATCATAATTACTATTAGCTCCACTTATGCTTCCAAAACTTGGCATACATATCTCAACTATACATGACTTCATTAAGACTTGTTGTGACATAGCATATCTTAGATCATTATCAAGTTTTGATAGTCTATCTATTATAGCTATTAATCTACCTTCTTCTACATTCTTATAATTGTTTCTTTCTCCGTTTTGATTTACAAGTACATTTAAAAATTCGCCAAGAAGTTGAGAGTTAAGTTGTCTCATATCTCCCCCAGCATTTATTAATTTTTCTAAACTAGTTATTGCTCCCACACTATTAAAGTCGAGTATGTTACTTACAATGTCTGAAATCACATCAGTGCTTATTCCACCGACTATCTTTAAGACTTGGTCATATGTAAGCTCTCCTCCAAGTTCACTTTGACATCTATCTAAAATACTTAAAGCATCTCTCAGAGCTCCATCAGCAAGTTTTGATATATATTCAACAGCTTCTTTATCGTATTTCATATTTTCATTTTTTAATACAAATTCTAGACGTTTTGCTATATTTTCCCTTGAGAGTCTCCTAAACTCAAACTTTAAACAACGAGATAATATAGTTATTGGAATCTTATGTTGTTCAGTTGTTGCCAGTATAAATATAACATTTTCTGGTGGTTCTTCTAAGGTTTTTAAAAGAGCATTAAAAGCACTAGTTGTAAGCATATGAGCTTCATCTATTATATAAACTCTATATTTTGCATCAACAGTTGAATAAACTACTTCCTGCCTTATTTGTCTTATATTATCTACACTATTATTAGAAGCAGCATCCATCTCTACTATATCAGTAGAAGTACCCTCTAGTATTTTTCTACACATTTCACATTCATTGCATGGCTCACCGTCTTTTGGATTTAGGCAATTCACAGCTCTAGCAAATATTTTAGCAGCACTAGTTTTACCAGTTCCTCTACATCCACTAAATATATATGCATGTGAAATTCTACCAGACTTTATTTGCTTTTTTAGGATTTCAGTTACATTTTCTTGACCAACAATATCACCAAACACAAGCGGTCTATATTTTCTATATAAAGCTATATAAGACATATTTTTTCTCCTTACTAATTATAAAAAAGTCGTCAAACACATAAAGTTTAGTGCTTATTGCTGCTTCCTTCCGGACCTGACAAGGTTCACACTTCTTTATTGTTTGACGATAAGCACATTATACACTATTTAAATATATTTTTCAAGTGAATTTATTGAATTTTAAAATTAACACTTTCCAAATTTTTTCTCTCTATTACAGTTCCTTGAGTTACTATCCTAGGATCTGGAAAATTATACTCTAATTTACACACATTTATAGTACCGTTTTTCTCTTTTAATTTAAGATCAAAACTAACAGTAAATTCTATATCATTTATATTTATCCCAAAGTCATTTAATATTTTTCCATCAAAACTTAATTCATTTTTACTATCTGGTACATTAAGATTTTGAGCAAAATATTCATTATTAATATTTATCTCTATCAGCGAACCATTATCTTTATCTATTGGGTTTAAAATAATTTCATCCATATTTCCTTCTATTTTTCTTTTTCCTTCAACCGATGACTGAGAAATATAGACATCTCCCTTTTTTTCTGGATCTTTTAATTTTATATTATCGATATAAATTTTATCAACATTATCTGATTTACTAAGTAATATAGAAATTTTATTATTCTGTGACAAACTGAAAGATATATCACTAATTTTTTCTAACTCACTTTCAGAATTATCAATTACATCTATTCCTGAGGTTACTACCATATCTACAACTCTAAAGTTTCCTTGATTAACTTTTCCAGTATTATCAAGTACAAAACTTAATACTCCAAAAATTAATAAGATTGATAGAACTATAACAAAAAATGCTATTATTTTACCTTTAACTTTCATATCCACACCTCAAAATTCAAGTTTATTATACTACAAGAGTAATAAAAATACAACCTGTATAATATATATTTTATATACGAGGTTGTATTAATATGAATAGTATTTTTAATAATTTTGATTTTCTAAATAACTGTTCTCTTGGAGATTTAGATGTAACCAAACTTCTAATTATTCTGCTTTTACTTACTAATAAACTTGATATAGAAGCTATTCACATATATAGAAATGATTTTATTATTTCACTTGGAACTTTTAACAATTAAAATTTCTACATACAGATTTCATCATCTTTTTTAGGTGGTTCTTGAGAGTACTTTTTATTTTCAGAGATGTCTATATCTCGTTTTTTATCATTAATTAGCAATAACTGCTCATTTAGTTTTTTGGCAATATGTGCCGCCTCACTATGAGATATCTCCCCATTACTAAATTTCATAACAATTTCAGCTTTGATTTTACCAAGAGAGTCTCTAGATTTCATATTTTGCACTTTATCAATTAGATTTTTAGAAGCTTCACTTCTTATAATATCACTTTCTGTAATATCATTTTCTTCTTTACTATCTCTATTTTCATTATTAGAAACTTGTTTTTCAACTTTCATGTTTTCGCCAAGTCTTCCATCTCTTTCTGCTTTCTTTTGAGCCTCCATAACAATCTGTGCATTCTGACTTAAAGAAATTGCAGCATCATATTTAGCTTGTTCTTTTCTTGCACTTTCTATTCTATCTTTTTTTGCTTGTTCTTCAGCACGCTTCTGCTCTTCTGCTTGTTTTTGCGCTTCTTCTTCAGCACGCTTTTGTTCTTCTGCTTGTTTTTGTGCTTCTTCTTCAGCACGTTTTTGTTCTTCAGCCTGCTTTATTGCCTCTTTTTTCTCGACTTCCAGACTGTCTATATAAGATATTACATCATTATTTTTAGATTGAACAGCTTCTGTAAATTCTTCTTTCGATAAATTAGTTTCGGTCCTTGAATATATATCTGATATTAATCCATTTGCCTTTTCATTTTTTACAGCATCTTCATAGTGATTACTATTTTTTTCTAATGTATTTCCAGTTTTTCCTGTATATTTTGTAGTATAATCAATAGAAAATAGCGTAAGTGCATTCATCTTTTTAGTAATTACATCTATTTCCTCTTGACTTTTAGCCATATCTAGTTGTCTGCCAAGTAAATCTAAAGTTTGATTTTGCAAACTTTCAAATTTCTCCTCAGGAGTTTGATCTTTTGTTTTCTCATATAATTTTAATCCAGATTTTTGATATTCCGTTAAATTTTCTCCATTAGCAAGTAATGAATCCCAATCTTGACCAAATTGCAAACTTTTTTTAAATTGCAAAGAATTTTCAAGTGTTTGTAAATATGTTTCTGCTGTTTTTTGATCTACATTACAATTTTCTTGAATTTTAGAAGTAATTGCGCCACATAAATCAAAATTTGGATCTGACCAATTATTCTCTGACCAACTTTTTATATTATCTTCACCAACAATAGTATTTAACATTGTGTATGTAGGCATTATATTAACATACGTATAAAATCCTCCAATTTGTAAAAAATCTTCTATCATTAGGGCATTACTATAATTCGCTGCTCCCTCAGCGAAGAACGTGTACATTTTTCTTGGATTTATAAAATTCATTTGGCATCTTTGACTACCCATATTGACATGCTGCATTTCATGTTTGAAGGCATCTGCATAGTCTGTATTAACCTGCACTTTCATTTTATCACCTGTATAAGTGGTAAGTCCTCCTAACAAAACACCTTTATGCTTTAGATCTTTTTCACAATCAAAATCAGCAACTTTTTGATCTAAATTATCTATTATTTGATTTAACTCATCATCTCTTGTATTGCTAGTACCGTTTAAACTAAAATCGAATAGTTCAGCATTTTCACCATAGTTTTGCCATGTAGAAATTAAGTTGGAAACTATTACTTCTTTTTCAGTTTCATCATATCCTTTTTCTTCAACTAATTTATTTATTTTAGCGCCATGGCTTTTATAAAAGTCTTCCACAGCAACAGACGTTGAAGTTTCCAAAGCATTTTTTCCCTCATTATCTACTAATTTATAATCTGTACTAATTATACTTTGACTAAAATCCTCTGCAGTAAGTGGAGCCTCTTCAATTTGTCTTGCACCACTAGATATAAGTGATATTCCAGCCATTATAGCAGCTTTTACCCTCATAGAATTATTTTTAGCCCTAGAAATTACATTTGGATTTTCACATCTTTCTTCCGACTCTTTCAGACCAGCCTTTGTGACCTCTAATTTAGGCTTTACATATGTATCCATCAATGCCACCTGTTTTTTCTTCATACTTGCAGCACCTTTTGTAAATACATCTTTTACTTTATCAAAAAAGCCTATTTTTATTTTAGGTCTATCAGATATTCTTGTTTCATTTGACTCATATTCTTTATTTAATTTCTCAGACACATCTTCTTTTACTTTTTCTTTTTTATCATTTAAAACATTAATTCTAGAATTTATTGAATAATACTGGTTTACTCTTTGGTTATATTTTTCTTCTATTTCATCAATTTTCTGTTTTATTGCATCTGGCACTTCTTCTACTAATTCACTATTAAATCTTAACATATCAAGAGCAAGATTTAACTCATTCATTTCATTTAATAAGGTTGCTCTTGTACGTTCAAGTTCACTTACATCACTACCAAATGATAAATATCTATCATACTCAGTATTTGCTATAATATTAGCGTTTTCAATTACTTCTAACATACCATCTAAAATTGATTGCTGAGCTTCCCTATCAATGTTAGCAGATTCCGCAATTTTTTCTGAGGCCTGCGCTACTACATCATAATCATTTTTACACTCTTCATAATTAACGCTAACTTCTGGAATATCTAAATATCCTTTTACTGCTGACAAATCTTGCTCTACACTTTTCTTAGTGGCTTCATGCACATCTGACTCTATTTGATTTTTAGTTACAACACTATCTATTTTTTCACTAATCTCATTATACTCTTTAAGTTCAGCAATATCATATGAGGTAACATTTTTTTGTGCTTTATCTTTCTCTTCCTGAATCTCCCTCATCTTTATATCTACTGCTTCTTCAATACGTGCTCTTATATCATCTGTTAATTCGGGACGTGAATATTTAGCCATAATACCGTCAAGTTCTCTTTGACATGCAACAAGTAGGCTTACTTCACTCCCCTCCATAGTTTTATCTCTATTTTCAATATATTCATCTATTTTTTTTATTTGTTCTTTTACTTCGTCTGGAGCGTCATTATCCTTCTTTATTTCATCTAATTTAGCTTTAGTATCTTCTTCAATGTCGCCTATTATATCATCTAATACATCATTAAATCCAGAAATTGCTTCTTTACTTTTTCCCTCATATACTTTAGCTAAGTTATTATTAAATCCATCTATATATTTATCAACCTTTTCAAAATCATTCTCCTTGTAAGCCATTTCAATGAATTTTTGCATGCTAGTATATCTACTAAAGAAATCATATAACTCTGAATTTCCATCAAATCTTCTTATAACGTCTAACAATTCATTAATTTTCTTTGAATCATATTCCTTTTTAAATTTGTTATACTTTTCTATTATTTTCTTATTAGAAACCATATTTTATATCTCCTCTTAAATTAATTATTATTTTTTAATACCAACTGCTACTTCTATCTTATTTAACAATTCTTCTCTTGCTATTTTAACCTCTTTATTTAAAGCATTCAATTGTTCAGCTGACATTTTATCTAAATCATAGTTTTTACCTTTAAAATTAATTATATTATCCATATAAATACCTCACAAATATTCTCTTTTAGTATATTACATAATCTATATTATTACAATATTTCTCACCTTTTTCATTTTTACTTTTTGATTACATAATTATTACGTTCAAATTACAAAAAAGAACGTGGATTTTATTTACCACGTTCTTCCTTTTATTCTCCTCCTCTTAAGCAATTCCAAATTTTAAGTTCTTCACCATATTTCCATGTTTTTTCGAGCATTTTAAATGCAGTTTCCTTCATTGATATAGTTATTAACTCAATATCTGCAATAAGCCCCTCAGCCTCAAAGGCAATTGCATTGAAATTTTCTCCACAGTCAATACAATACTGCATATATTTTGCAAAATGTATTGCAAACATTGCTACTCCTGATTTATATAAATCTTTTGAACTTTCAAAGACCCATACATTAAATTCCTTACGGGCATTCTCATCCCGGAATTCCATTTTTATAGAACTATTAACTTTAACAAGTAAAGCTTCCAATTCCATCAATTTATCAGTTTTCATAATTAACTTCCTGCTTTCCATAAAATAATAATTTAATAGGCTGACTTGTATATTATGTAAATAATTATATCATATCATTACTTTAAAGTCAATTACTGAATTATTGAACTTTTAAACAAAAAAACGGATATACAAACCTGTATATCCAAATTATTTTAATCATTACATTTTACTATCTATTTTTTTGGTTATTTTACTTAAAAATTCATCTATTTTGAAGCTACCAAGTTTTTCACCACCACGTGCAGTTATTGCAAGTGTATTTTCACTTTCTTCTGCAG
>HF996743.1:24600-41459 GCA_000433335.1 Clostridium sp. CAG:1219
CACCAATAACAGCAAAATATGGTACTTTTTCAAGTCTTGCACTTCTAATTTTATAGCCTATTTTTTCATCAGAATCATCTATTTCAACCCTAACTCCTTTTTCTTCTAGTTGTTCTTTAACACTAATAGCATAAGATTTTTGATTTTCTGATATAGTTAAAAGTTTTACTTGTATTGGTGAAAGCCATAATGGAAATGCTCCTGCAAAATGTTCAATAAGTATTCCAATAAACCTTTCTATACTTCCAAATACAACTCTATGAAGCATAACTGGTCTATGTTTTTCTCCATCTTCTCCTATATATGTAAGATCAAATCTTTCAGGCATTTGAAAATCAAGTTGTATTGTACCACATTGCCATTCACGTCCTAAACAATCTTTTATATGGAAGTCTATTTTAGGTCCATAGAAAGCTCCATCCCCCTCATTAATAACGTAAGGCATATTTTCATGTTCTAGTGCTTTCTTTAGTGCTCCTTCTGCCATTTCCCATACTGAATCATCCCCCATTGAATCTTCTGGACGAGTTGAAAGTTCAACAGTATATTTGAAACCAAATACACTATATACTGTATTTATAAGATGCATCAAATTAATAATTTCAGATTCAATTTGCCCTGGCAAGCAGAAAATGTGTGCATCATCCTGTGTAAAGCATCTTACTCTAAACAGTCCATTAAGTTGTCCTGATTTTTCATGTCTATGAACAAGTCCTAACTCACCCATTCTTATTGGAAATTCTTTATATGAATGCATTGAATTCTTATATATCAACATTCCACCTGGACAATTCATTGGTTTTAGAGCAAAATCTACATCATCAATTTTTGTTGAGTACATGTTATCTTTATAGTGATCCCAATGTCCTGAACGATGCCATAACTCCTGATTTAACATCATAGGAGTTTTTACTTCAACATATCCGGCTTTTTTATGAATATCTCTCCAATAATCTTCTAACACGTTTCTTAAAATCATTCCTTTTGGTAAGAAAAATGGAAATCCAGGTCCTTCATCTGCCATCATAAACAATCCTAATTCTTTTCCTATTTTTTTATGGTCACGTTTTTTAGCCTCTTCTAAATCTGATATATATTTGTTTAGTTCTTCTTCTGTTTTAAAGCAAGTTCCATATATTCTAGTAAGCATTTTGTTTTTTTCTGAACCTCTCCAATATGCCCCTGTAACAGACATAAGTTTAACCACACCAACATCGCAAGCATTTAAAACATGAGGCCCTCTACACATGTCAACAAATGGTCCATTTTCAAAGAATGTTATTCTTGTATCTTCTGGAAGATCATTTATAAGTTCTACTTTGTATGGTTCATCCTTCATTTTTTCTAGTGATTCTTCCCTTGAAAGTTCAAATGTTTTCATTTCTTGGTTTTCTGCTATTATATTTTTCATTATATTTTCTATTTTTCTTAAATCACTCTCTGTTATTGAAATATTATCGAAATCATAATAAAAACCTGTTTTGGTAGATGGTCCTATTGCAAGTTTTGCATCTTTATAAACTTTTTTTATTGCTTGAGCTAAAATGTGAGATGCTGTATGTCTTGCAATATCAATATTCTCATTATAATCAACTTCTTTTATACTTCCATCATTATATAATACTTTCATAATTATACCCCCTTTATATATATGATTTAAGTAAATAAAATGCACTCCTATAGGTACATTTTATACCTATAGGGGTGCTTTATTTGCACGGTTCCACCCTATATTTTACTTAATTTTTAAGACTGATTTGTCGTTGTCTTTTGCGGTAGCTTTCACTACAAGCTCCAGGGTAGTTTTCAAAATGCCAACCTCCAAGATATCCTTACAGCCTACGGGGTATCCTCTCTTTTGTGTTTTGCAAATTTACTCGTCCTATCTACGCTTACAAATAGATTATACATCATTTATTGTAAAATTTCAACAATAAAATCAAATTTATTATTCCATGTATAACAAATTAATGATTATCTGTAGTTCCAAAAAGTTCATCAAATTTTTTTTCAAGCTCTTGTTGTAAATCAAAATCAATACCTTTTTCAGTTCCTCCTGAAGTGCTATTTTTAGAGGTATTATCATCTATGATACTCTGTGCTTTTTGGTTTCTTTTATCTAAATGTTCTAAAACATCCATTGTATGTATTGGAAATTCAGGTTTTTTTGGCATTTCATTTATATTATGGATTTCATATTTTTTTATTTCATCACGTAGTGGATGGTATTTAAAATAAAATGCTTTATCTGCGAGAATTGGTTTACATCCTCTAACAAGTAATATTTCTTTATTTGGATTTAATCTCTTTAATTCATCAACTGTCATAAGATCTCTACCTTGACGTTGTTCACTAAGAGAAACGCCTTGTTTTGAACGTTCATCTTTATCTTTACTTACTGATTTGCTTTGAATTTTTATTGTCTTTTGTCCTAAAGATTTGTTTATGTACTCACAAGTTTTTATAGCTTGACTTCCTAGGAAAAGTTGAGTATCGCAGTTACCAATTATATTTTCATAAGTATCTTTGTAAAGACATTCAAGTTGGTCTAAACTTTGTACAACTATTGACATACTCATTCCAAGACTTCTCGTAGTACTTAATTTTTTATTAAAATCTGGTATTTGTCCAATATTTGCAAACTCATCAAGTAAGAAATATACTTGATTTGTTAGTGTTCCACCATTTCTATTAGCTTGAGAATACAAAATTTGTAGCATTTGGCTAAAAAATATTGTTAGTATATAATCATACGTACTATGGTCTGCAGGTGTTATTACAAACAGTGCAGTCTTTTTGTTTCCTAATTCTTCGAAATCTATAGTATTAGAAGTTGTAAGTTTTTGCATATTTGGTGTATCGAAATGTGTAAGTTTTGCAACAAGTGTAATTGCTATACTTTGTTTTGTTTTATCTGCACCAACTCTTATACCTTCATATTCTTTTCTACCTGGATGCTCTGGCATAAGTTCATCAACAAAAAGTTTATCAAAAATGCTTTCATCTGCTCCACCTTGTCTTACTATATTAAGGCAACTTGACAAGTTTTGTTCTTCTTCTGGCAAAACTGATATAACATAGTATATACAAGCTTTAAGTAGCATTTTAGCAGTGTTATCCCAAAATGGATCGGCAGATTTTGCATCTCCACCACTACTAACTATTGTATGTGCAATTATATCAACATCTGAATGATCCCTAATATGTGCAAGCGGATTATACTTATCACTATATTCTGGATCATCTACTAAATCCAAAACTCTTACATTATATCCATTTAATTCCAAGAATTTAGCAGTTTCACGATAAAGTTCACCTTTAGGGTCAGTTATTACATATGAACCTAGCATTTGCATAATATTAGGTTTAATATAACATGCAGATTTACCTGTACCAGATCCACCTATTACAAGAATATTTTTATTAATTTTAACCTTCTTTAGATCTGTTCCAAGAAAGTGCTTTCTACTTAAAATAAATCCATGATTCTTATTTAAGTTTTCAGAGCCATCTGAATTTTTCTTAAATTCTTCTCCACCTTTACTCCAATCACTTGAACCATTTTCTCTTCCATCATATTCATTTGTTGTTGGACTATTAATTTTCCAATAAATAAATGCCCCAATAGCTATTATTAGTGTTACTAATGAATAATTAATAAATCCACCAAAATTTGAAAATATCCCAGGTAGTACCACAGAAAATGGATGAATTATTATTTCTCCTATTTTAGGTAGTTTTTCAAAAATTGGTCCTTCAGCTTGCATAGTTACAAATAGCGGTCCAACCAAAAATATATCTACTATTAGATATATTATTAATACCATCAAAACTTGTTTTTTTAAATTAAAATTTTTCATATAATCCCTCTTCTTACGTTATATTATATCTACCAAGTAAGCATTTCATCTTCTGGCATTTTATCTGTTTTTTCTTTATCTTGTTTTTCGTCTTCTTCCCTATCTTCTTTATCTACTTTTTTTGTATCAACGAATTCTCTTCTTATATCTACGCCATCCATTTTAATGTTCATATCTTCTTTTTCATTTATTTTCTTTTCTTCTTCTACTTTAATTCTTCTTGGACCAATGTCCATATTTCCAACAACAAGTTCAGCACTAGAAGTCACTTCTAAAACACGTCTTTTAGGATCAATTTTCATCGCTGCTCCCGTAACTTTTATTTTACTCATCTTTTTATTCCCCCAATATTTCTACATTTCATCAAATCTTAATTCAAGCACTACATATGGTTTATTTGGCATTATCTTGCATCTTCCCTTTAGGCTACCAGTTTCACTATCCATGTATACGGAAGGTTTTACCTCATTACCAGTTTCTGTATCAATTATCGCAAAATTCCTCTTTAGGTTTGGATTATATTCAACTTCCTTGTACTCAACATCATCTCTATTTAATATAGAAGAATATCTTAATGGAATATTGCTCTCAGTAACACTAAAACCATTACTTGTAAGTTCACCTGTACTTAATATAGCTTTTGAATTTGTAAGTGTTAAAAGTACAACAAGTTCTTTTTCATCATCTGATTCTTTTAGAACGCTAAACGTTTTTCTCAATTGCCCATCAACTTCCGTTTTTGCAGGTTCGATTTTTTGAAGTGATAAAAGTGCTTCTCCTCTTTTTTCTGCTTCTTCATCCTTATTTACTAAAAAAGCTACTGTATTCATTCCAGGCATATCCATTACTTCAAACTTATTAGTTTTTAAAAGTTCCATAAATAACCTCATTTCTTGACCAATGTCATTTCTTATATTATATTATTTATTATTTTACTTTTCAATATTTTTATAATTAATTATTCTTTTTTTGCAGTTCCAACTCTTACTGTTTTATTTTGTGCATTATATACATCTTTAGACAAAAATCTGTTTTCTATTACTTGGCCATTTAATTTTTTTATAATATATGCGTTTGATGCATAACCATTTACACCATTATAAACTACTTGTTCTACACCTTCTTCAAGTGAAGGATCTTGAATGTATGTTGTTTTATAATTTACAGTATATAAATAATTTGAAACCAAAGTTATATCGTATTCAACTTCCTCTTTAGTACCATATATACTTATATTCATTTCACCACCACTACTAAAAGAAGTAACTATTTTTATTGGGTAGTTTCTAGTATTCTTAAATTTAAAATCTAGCACATCTCCATACACTGTAGCGTCTAAACTAGGTCTTACATATCCTACTGGAAGACCATGTGCATAACGTTCAACTATTTCTAAATTAGCAAGTAGTGCTACGTTATAAAGTGTTGAACTTGTTTGGCAAATCCCCCCACCTAGTTCATTT
The DNA here is from genome assembly GCA_000433335.1 of Clostridium sp. CAG:1219. Lineage (GTDB taxonomy): Bacteria > Bacillota > Clostridia > TANB77 > CAG-465 > CAG-465. Next base: position 29,924 of record HF996743.1, read on the forward strand.
ACACTTCTTCCGCCTTTAAATACTGCAGCTGGTAAATATCCTTTGGCATAAGTTGTGTCTCCAACAACCGCATTATAAGAGAATATTTCACCAGGCATTATTAATTGGTCATTTAAATAGCTTAATGCTATTTTAATATTGTTTGCTCTTGCTGTTTGACTTGCATCAAAGTACGTTGTAAGCCCTGCAAGTTTATCAAGACACAAATCATATGATATATCTCTTAATTTTACTTTTGGCTCTATAAAATTTAGTGCAAACTCTATCTCTTTCTCTTCTACTTGATTTTCTTCCTTATCCAATACCTTCTGTAATTCATTTTTATCAAAGTTTATACCATAAACTTCATTTACAAGTAATACCGGCTTTTTAGTTTTATCTATACTTGCATCTTTTGCCTCTCTTGCCACCTTAGAATAAATTTCTTCTGCTGTTATTTTAGTAGGTGTTTTATTCTCCAAATTAACATTTATGGCTAAAGTTTCTCCTGCTTTTATTCTATCAAAAATCTCATCTTTAGTGGTATTATAATTTAGGGCATTTCCTGATTTTCCTCTTTTAACTATAAGTTTTTTATTTACTTCATCTACATTATAAGTATCATCAACAAATCTTCCGTCTATTTCCACATCAATATTTTTTAAAATTTCGTTTAATCCCTCTTCGTTATACGTATACTCTGGTTCAATAATTACTGGTGAAAATAAGGCCTTAATTATATTAAAATTATTTATAAATATATTGCCATCTCTTCCAAATCCTATAACTCTTTTTACTGTATTCTCTTTATCTATTTTTAATTCTACGTTTTTAGATTCTACAGTTCCTATTTTTTTATCTTTTTGATAAACATCAATATTTAATTCCCCAGACATAATTTCATTTTCATCGTCTATAATTTTTTCTACTTGTTGTGCAGTAAATGAAGAAATATCCTTTCCTAGAAACTTAACATTTTTATAAACATTTCTATTTAGCTTATTTACACATACTATAATTCCAAATGAAATTATAAGAGTAATAATAATACATAAAAATACTATAATAGCTACTACACCTTTAGATAATTTCTTTTCTTTTCTTACTGGAGATACTGTTACATTTTTATCTTCTTCATTTTTTTTAACTTCTTCTACTACAGGTTGTTCTTCTTTTTTTATTTCTCCTTTTTCTTCCTTCTTGGCCTCTTCTTTTGCATCTTTTTCTTCCTTAGTTACGGTGTCGCAACTTTTTTTATCCTCTTGTTTTAATTGATCTTCATTTATAATTTCTATTTTTTGAGTTTCACCTGCTACAACGTTTTCTTTTTTATTATCATTTTTTTCTTTGTTTTCATTATTTTCCATATAACACTCTCCAAAAAACTACACATTTCCATATATACTACAGTATATTATATTATATGAAAAATGTCAACTAAAAATATTTCAAATATCTTGTTTTTCAGATATTAACAAACAAATTTGGCGCAAAATTTATCAAAAAAAAGAACAGTCAAATAAAAAGACCATCCTAAAAAAATTAAAATTATAATTAGTAAATTCGTAAGCCGGATTCTGTTTCAAATAGTCATTTATCTAGAATATATATCACTATATATTTCAAGCCACCAACCACAGAAGATGACGGGCCGTCTTAGCCTTCTTATTTTGGTGTTGCACCAAGTGGGGTTTACACCGCAAATATGTCACCATAAATGCTTGTGAGCTCTTACCTCACATTTTCACCCTTACCATTTATCATGGCGGTTATTTTCTGTTGCACTTTCCTTAAGGTCACCCTCACTAGACGTTATCTAGCACTATTGCCCTATGGTGTCCGGACTTTCCTCTTGAAGTTTCCCTCAAGCGACTATATTATTTACTAATAATTAAATTATATCATATTTTTGCTTAAATTTAAAGTATATTTTAAAATATTACTTCTGTTCCAGCAGTTTTTATTGCCCTAACAAAGAATCTTTTGTTGTCATTTGGATCTATACTATCACATGTATATATTTGTAATTGTTCTTTTCCACTATACACTATAAGGTCTTTTCCCGTATCTATATCTACTATTGTAGTCCCATGAACATTTAACTTTGCAACTTTAGCCTCAGTTACTGTATAATAAAAACTACCATAATTTGTAGTAATGTTAATAGTACTTCCTACACTTATCTTGCTTAATCTAGAAAATGACTTATAATTATGGCCTGCCATAAGCATCGGTCTGCCAAATCCCGGAAGCATAGGATCTACATATACACTAGTTAGAGCCTCTTGCATTGCAACGTCATATTTATCTATTATTTCTTGCGTTAGGCCACACATAACATTTGTATTTATATTGCATGATGGTATATTAATTCTTGCCATTATACTACCGTATTTTGGAAAAGAAATTTCACTTGCATTTATTCTTTTGGTACTATCTTTATTTAAATTTTCTTTTAATACTTTATTTTGCACATAAATATTCGTATTTTTTAACTTTATATTACTACTTTCTTCTACTATTTTTTTGTTATATATTTTCTCCACATAAAAACTATTTTCTTCCTTACTATTTTTAGTAGTAATATCGTACGCCTTGGATAAATTTGAGATCCTCATTTGAATTATGTTAGAACTAAGTTTAGACGTTATTGTAACCCTAGTCCCCTCATATGATATAGTAGCAAGTTTTGCTACAAATATTACTATTAAAGAATAAATAATTCCACATATAACTTTCCTGAAATCTCTTTTTTTCAAGTTAAATAACACCTCACTTTTAAATCTATTATACTAATTAAATTTATTAAAATCAAGAAAAATCTGTATATGTATATTGTTTTTAAAATTTATAGAAAAAAAAGATGAATATAAAATCCATCTTCTTTTAAAAATATATTTTATTCTTCATCTTTTGGTAATTTAGCAATATTTATAACTTTTCCGCCATCAGAAGTTCTCATAAGTGTTACGCCTTGAGTATTTCTTCCAAGCACACTAACATCCTTAACATTAATTCTTATTATTACCCCAGTATCAGTTATCATCATAATATCATCAGTATTATTTACAATTTTAATACCTATTATGTGTCCTGTTTTTTGAGTAGTTTTATATGTTAAAATTCCTTTTCCACTTCTTGATTGAGTTCTATATTCATCTACTTCAGTTCTTTTTCCAAAACCGTTTTCAGTTATTGCAAGAACATAGTCTTTATTAGATGTTACAGGTTCCATTCCAACTACTTTGTCATCTTTTGAAAGAGTTATGCCCTTTACACCCATAGATGTTCTTCCCATAGGTCTTACATCTTTTTCATCAAAACGTATTGAAAGACCTTCACGAGTTACCATTACTATATCACTATTTCCATCTGTAATACGTGCATCTATTAATTCATCGTTTTCTTTTAAAGTAATACCTTGAATTCCAGATTTACGTATATTGCTGTATTCTTCTAATTTAGTTTTCTTTATAAGTCCATTTCTTGTAGCCATTAAAACATATTTGTCTGCACTGTAGTCTTCAATAGGCATAACAGCTGCAATCTTTTCACCTTGAGATAATTGAAGCAGGTTAACAATTGCTGTTCCCTTTGCTGTTCTTGAAGCTTCAGGAAGTTCATATGCTTTAAGTCTAAATGCTCTTCCTTGATTTGTAAAGAACATTATATAATTATGAGTAGATGTAACAAATAAGTGTTCTACAAAATCTTCTTCCCTTGTACTCATTGCTGTAAGTCCTTTACCACCACGTCTTTGACTCTTGTACACGTCAGCTGCAATTCTTTTAATATAACCTGCATGTGTTAAAGTCACAACATTAGTTTCTTCTTTTATTAAACTTTCGACATCAATTTCTCCAGCTGCATGAGTTATTTCAGTCTTTCTCTCATCGCCATATTTTTCTTTTAATTCTAATAGTTCATCTTTAATTATTTGTTTTACTAAAGCTTCACTACCCAAAATTTCTTTTAATCGTGCAATCAATTCAATTAAGTTTTTATACTCATCTTCTATTTTTTCTCTTTGTAATCCTTGAAGAGTTCTAAGTTTCATTTCAAGAATTGCAGTTGCTTGAATTTCAGTAAGACCAAATGCACTCATAAGTTTTTGACAAGCATCATCATATGAAGTTCTAATAATTCTAATAATTTCATCTATATTATCTATAGCTATTCTTAATCCTTCTAATATATGAAGTCTAGCTTCAGCTTTTGTAAGATCATATTTAGTACGACGTATAACTATTTGTTCTCTATGTTTAATATAACATCCTAAAATTTCATTAAGTTTTAATACTTTAGGTTGTCCGTCTACTAGTGCAAGCATCAACATACTTTGTGAACTTTGAAGTTGTGTATGTTTATATAGCATATTTAAAACTACATTTGGATTTGCATCTCTTTTTAGTTCAATAACTACTCTTACACCATCTCTATCAGATTCATCTCTTAAATCAGATATTCCCTCAAGAACTTTATCAGACACAAGTTTTGCAATATTTTCTACCATTGCAGCTTTATTTACTTGGTAAGGTATTTCAGTAACTATTATTTTATACCTTCCTCTTGCATCTTCTTCGATTTCAGCTCTTGCTCTTACGCATACTTTTCCTCTACCAGTTGTATATGCTGCTTTAATTCCCTCTTTACCTAGAATTAAACCACCAGTTGGAAAATCTGGTCCTTTTATATAATTCATAAGTTCTTCATTGGTAATATCTGGATTATCAAGTTGAGCTATAGTTCCATTTACTACTTCTGTTAAATTATGAGGTGGTATATTACATGCCATACCAACAGCAATACCATAAGCTCCATTTATAAGTAAGAATGGAAGTTTTGCCGGAAGAACTGATGGCTCTTTTAATCTATCATCATAGTTTGGTACCATATCTACAGTATCTTTATCTAAATCTTGAAGCATTTCAAGTGATATTTTCTTTAATTTTGCCTCCGTATACCTCATCGCAGCTGGAGGATCGTTATCTATTGATCCAAAGTTTCCATGTCCATCTACAACTGGATATCTTAAAGAGAAATCTTGAGACAAACGTACAAGTGCATCATATATTGAAGCGTCTCCATGTGGGTGATAATTACCCATTACGTCACCAACGATACTTGCTGATTTTCTGTAAGCTTTTTCAGGCCAAAGGCAAAGCTCGTTCATAACATATAATATCCTTCTATGTACAGGTTTTAATCCATCTCTTACATCAGGTAATGCACGAGATACAATAACACTCATTGCATAATCTATATAAGATTTTTTCATTTCATCTTCTAGTACTACTGGTACAATTTTACCTTCGTTAAATATATCATTTTCGCTCATTATATATTACCCCCATAAAAAGTCTACTCGTATTATACAGGAAAAAAAGTAAAAAAGCAAGTTAAAATCATTGAAAAAATAATATTTTGTGGTATAATGGGAGTTACGATAAGAGGCATAAAAGGAGTTATATATGAAATACAAAAATTACTATGAAATACTAGGAGTAAATAGAAAATCTTCTCTACAAGAAATTAAACTTTCTTATAGAAAACTTGCAAAAAAATATCATCCAGATGCTAACAAAGAGCCTGGTGCTGAAATAATGTTTAAAGATATAAACGAAGCTTATGATATACTTACAACTGATGAAAAAAGAAGAAAATACGATAGACAAGTTTCTAAACTAGGATATGGCATGACAGATAGTGATGGTTCATTACTTAATGTTAGATATGAGATAAAATCAGGTGTAAACGCCTTAAACGATATGCTAAACACAATTCTAGGTTTTAGAAAAGACGAAGCCAAAAATTTTGGTGACATATATAATGGTCCTCAAGAGCAAAAGAAACAATCAAAACAAAAACCAAAACGAGGAACTGATGTTATAACAAGTATTGAAGTAACTCTAGAAGAAGGCTTCTATGGAACTGAGAAAAAACTATTAATAAAAGGATTTAGTAAATCTACAATATCTGTTAATATACCTGTAGGAATAAAAAATGGGGATAAAATAAGACTTGCAGCTCTTGGTAATGCAGGAAAATATGGTGGAAAGAATGGAGATTTAATTATTCATATAAAATTACTTGCACATGATGAATTTAAGTTAAATGGTATAGATCTTGAAAAAACTATAGAAATTTCCCCAGCACTTGCTGCAGTAGGTGGAAAAGTGAAAGTAACTCTATTTGGGGAAAAAATACCAGTAAATATTCCAAAACATTCAACTGAAAACACTATAATAACAATTGATAACAAAGGATATATTTCTGAGGATAAGACAAGAGGAAATTTAATAGTTAAATTAAAAATTAAAATGCCATCTGATATATCAGAACGCGAAGAAAAACTTTATGAACAATTATTAAAGATTGAATCTAAAAAAAATAATAAATAAAAATGTTAGAAAAAACCTTCTAACATTTTTATTGTTTTATAATGTTTTATTTTCTGCTTTAGTAATAACGTAATTATCTCCTGATTTTTCAAAAGTAAATTCATAAGATACATTTTGGCTTCCTCCAACATTTTTTAAAGTCCCTTCAAAGTCCATAACAAATTTAGAATCAGAAACTATATTTGATATCGATGTCATACCAGATTCATAAGAACTTCCTTGCCACTCACCATTATAAATTGCAAGTTTTGAATTACTTTCTATACAAATTTTGGTTCCTTTAAATTCATTTAAATTTTTAAATACGTCATCAGAGAAAATTTTATTTACATTCTCCATAAATTTAGTATAATCTATATTAGTTAGATAATATTTTTCTCCATCTATTGTAGTAGTTCTAATCGAAGATGTATCTATTTTTTCCCCATAGCATGCTTCTGCAACAGTTTTTCCTGAAGAACTTGCACTAAAGTATCTTTCCACTAATTTAGCAAAGTTAGCTAAAAGTTTGTTTTCCGAAATGTTAGTAATAATATAATTTCCATTATCATTTAATTCAAATGTCACTTCATTATAACTAAGCGCACTTCCATATCCAAAAAATCCCTCAACTTTGCATACATATTTATTTGCTTCCTTAAGTTCTTTTTCAAATTTGCTCATACGATACTGTGAACCTGTAGCCCCAAATGCCAATATAGCAAGTTTAGAATTATTTTCTATACAAATTGTTCTACTTTTAAATTTATTTTTTGAATTATAAATATCTTCAGAGATAAAGTTTAAAACTTCTTTTTTAAACTCACTATAATCTATACTAGTTAAGTAGTATTTATTGTTATCAAGTGTAACTACATCTTTCTCATTTGTTTCTATTTTTTTACCATATAGATTTTCTGCAAATGCAACACCTTCTGCATAAAATACAAAAGCTCTTTCAATTTTAGTCTTAGCCTCCTCATCACTTAAAGTAATATTTTTTGTTTCATTTTTACTATTATCAGTAGAATCTACATTACTTGTTATATTATCTGTATTGCTGCTATCTATTTTTCCTTTATTTGTAGCAATAATAGTAACAAGTACTGCAATAGTTGCAAGACAAACAATTAAAAGAACGGTAAGTATAATAAATAAAATATTTTTCTTTTTACCTTCCATATATATAACCTCCATAGTAAAAATTATACTTTATATTTATTCATATGTCAAACAAAATTAATCCTATCTACAACCTTATAGTTTTTTGTAATTTATTACTCTACTTGTTTTCAGCTAAATCGGTATAATTAATATATAGTTTCTTTACTTATTTTTTTGTATAATCTTTTTATGAATTCCATTAAATTTTAAGCTTTTTTGCTGTTTAAAAATGTGCCGTCATATGTCCAACTTTTTTTCATTGTCATTAAATTCATAAATAACTCTCGTTTCATCTTGAATACTCTTTTCTGCTATTCGTTAATCTCATAATTCCAAATGTTTAAATGTCCTTTGATTGGAATCGTTTTTTCAAGTATCTCAACATCTTCCAAAATCCAAGCATATCTCCCCAAGCTATATTCTCCGCATAAAAGTTCCTTTTAGCTTCTTCATCTATTTTAATAAGTTCTAAATAATGAGACCAGCTCAATTTGGAAGACACTGTCTTCCAAATTGGATAAATTATATAAAATTTTCTCATAGTTCTTAGATTTCTTAAAGAAAATCCTTTTCCAAATTCATTGGTTAATTTTTAAGATAATTTTTCTAATACAGCATCACCATAACTTGCTCTTTCATCTCCTTGTTGAATTTCCATAACTTACTTCCTAAATCTATTTTTATAGAAAGTTTATTATATAAATTTACACATATTAAAACTTAGCAATTAAATTTTGGTACATACTCTTCTTCATGGCTTCCTAATTCTTGAACATATCCATTTTTTAATCCTATGCTTTCTGCATACTCTAAAACGCTATCTAGTTCCTCTTTAGTGATCTTTCGGTTTAATGTTTTATCATCAAGTGCCTTGTGAGTTGGAAAATATTGTGCCATTATACTTACATAAACATCACTTCCTAGATTATCTCTTATCCACTTTAACACAAGCTTAGAATTTAATACATTATTTGGTAATATAAGATGCCTTATTATAACTCCTTTTTTTATCAAGCCATTCTCATTAAATTCCACATTTCCAACTTGATATACCATTTCTTTTAATACATTTTCCACATTATCAACATAATTTGAAACTTTAGAATATTTTCTAGCCAAAATATCACTCGCATATTTAAAATCTGGTAAGTAAACATCTATAATACCACTTAACAATTTTATAGTTTCTACATTTTCATATCCACTAGTGTTATATATTATAGGAAGTTTTAAACCTTTAGACTTTGCAATTTTTACTGCTTCTATTATTTGATATACATATATTGTTGGACTTACTAAATTAATATTATTTGCCCCCATATTTTGCAGTTCTAAAAATATAGTTGCAAGTTCATAACAGCTTGTCTCTCTTCCTACACACTTTTCACTTATTTCATGATTTTGACAAAATTCACATCTTAATGGACATCCTGAGAAAAACACTGTGCCTGATCCACTTTTTCCACTAATGCAAGGTTCTTCCCAAAAGTGCAACATATATTTTGCAACCTTTATTTTATCTGTAGCTGTACAAAATCCAACTTTTCCATCTACCCTATTTATTCCACATCTTCTTGGACACGCCGTACAATGTTTTAAATTCTCTATATAATTCAAATTTTATCACCGCCAAAATACAAATATATCCGCCGTTTTTTATGGCGGATAATTATTACTCTAATTTAATTTTCTTTTTTTTAATCTAATATCTTCACCTACAAACCTATAAATACTAAAGTTTCCTATAATTCTAGACATTACTCTCTCATCATATAAATTATAAAGTTCACTTAAAGATAAATTTGTAGATATAACCATCTTTTTATTATTTAATAATCTAGAATTTATTATATTAAAAAGCTCTGTAAATTTAACATTTGACATTGTTTCCGTTCCCAGATCGTCAATTATTAATAAATCTGAGTTAAGAATTTTAATATATTCATTTTTTGCGTTCTTATTTGAAGAAAATTTATACTCCATTATTTTATCCATGAGTATCGGAGCCGTTTGATATATTACTGATTTACCGCTTTTTATTATTTCATCTGCTATACAATTTGCTATAAATGTTTTACCAAGTCCCGTATTTCCGGTAAATAATAAATCTTTTTGGTTTTTATCATCTATATTTTTGCAGAATTTTTTAGCTCCATCCAATATACATAAAATATTATCAAGAGGAGATTTATCAATGCCATATTTTTCCTTGTCAGCTTTTTTAGAATAGTATCCTGTATCAAATGTATTAAAATTTTCATCTTGCAATTTTACCATATTAGATTCATTATATGTTTCATCAATTACTCTTTGAGTAAAGCACTTACAAAAAGATTTTGTGCCATTGCTATTTTTTATAAGCCCTGTGTCACAACAAATGCTACAATCATACTTTGGCAAAAAATCATCTTTTTTAAGTCCAAGTTTTGCAAGTTCTTTTTCATATTTTTCTTCTAATGCCTTTAATTTTATTTCAAGATTTTCTCTTTCGATTTCTCTTTTTACAATATCCTCACCAAGGAGTAATTTAGTGGATTTTATTGCAGCTTCATCTATTTCTTTTTTTACTTTAAAAAGAGATTTATTTTCATTTAATATTTTTGTTTCAAATTCTCTTGCTTGTCTTAACTTTAAATCATGTTTTATTTCATACTCTCTTTTTACTTTACTATATATTTCTCTATCCACTTCTTCACCTCCAAATAGTCACTAAACATTATCATAAAATGCATCTAAATCATCATACTTTCTTTGAGTATAACTTTGATATTTAGTTTTGTTTTCTTCTTTTTTTATGGTTTTATTCTCAAAAGTTTTTTCTTCCACTATTTCATCTTTAGTTTTATAACCTTTTTTATGCCAATTAGATAGTATTCCATTGACATAGCTCATAGTTGGATTAGCCTTTGATACTGTTCTTTTTAGAGCCTCTTCTATCATAGAAAAATCATAATTAAAATCTTTAATCCATATATCAATATACTGTTCTTCATATGTTGTTAAGTTTCTTTTTAGATTTAATGCTTTCACTATTTTCTGTTTTATCTTTTGAACTTTTTCATAGCTTTCAAAATGTTCCTCTAATTGCTCAAAAGTTTTTACTCCAGCTTTATACCATCCTTCTGCTACTGCATGTACATACTTTCTGTTTAGTGCCTTTCTTTCTTGACAATAATGGAAAAGTGCTATCATTACTTCCTCAGAAAATTTATAATTATCAAACATTGCTGCTATATCTGTATACCAAGTAAGCGACATCATTCCTTGGAAATAGCTATCACTTATAGCTTTTGTTGCAGCAATTCTTCTTTTTTCAACTTCAGTTTGAGCCTTAGACATCCTGTTTTCTAACTTTGGAATATATGATTTATTTATTTCAACTTCTCTTAGATCTACTATATTAAAGCCACCTGATATCTTAGTAATTAGCTCTTCTTCTAATAATCTCTCTATACTAAAAGATAATTCTTGATCTGTTATATAAAGAGCTTTGGCAATATCTTTAAGTTCAAATTCTTTCTGGTTCTTATTTAAGAACATTAAGTACAAATATACCTTTAAATCTATACCCTCTATATTTGGCATATTATTTAAGATAAAAACGTCTGGAAGCTCGACATTTCCTAATTCTAGCTTGCTTTTTCTTTCAATTTTCATGGCAGTAATTCTCCTAATACATTATAAAATATTATAACATTTGAATTAAAATTTTACAATGTTTAATATTAAAGTTGAAAAATTTTATTAAAATATTATTTAATTTCTAACTTATATTTTTTAACCTTATAATATACTCTTTTTATTTATTACTTTTTTATATATAATAACATCTTTTAATAAAAAACTCCTTTTTTCTTTAGCATACACACTCCTTTTGATAATAAAATTCAATATTTCAACAAACATATCAAGCACACTATCTTGTTTCATATCAGAACAAATAAACATGGCAAAAATAGGAAGAGATAAAAAAGAAAATAAATATATTTTGTATTCAAACTTTATTCCTATTT
>HF996743.1:41485-46265 GCA_000433335.1 Clostridium sp. CAG:1219
TACTTAAAATTAATATAATAATTCCTGCATAACCTAAAACAAAGCATAAAGTTTTATAATCAATTATACCAAGCCATTTATTTTTCCTTTCAAAATTTGCATATATTCTTTTTCTATTAAAACTATACTCATTCATTTTTACTTTCCTCTTTAATTAAAAATATTTTTATTTATTTTATCTTTAGAAAACTTTGAAAAAAATTCTTTTACAAAACCATTAAACTTATAGATTATATAAATCGTTCCAATTAAAATTATTTTATACATCATAGAACCGGTATCTTTATACATAAGCGGAACTACTAATATAATTTTTAAAACTACTTGAGAAAAAAGATTTACAACCAGCATTTTAATCCAAGTAAAAAATATGTTTGAGGTCAAGTCACTTGCGAGTAAACAAAACGCTATAGGCGAAATTATAATTAGAAAAACAATAGTTACATATCTTACGCAGAAATTAATTAAAATCGTTACTGTTCCAAATGAAAGTACACCTTTAATTAAGCCATCTAAACTCAAAAAGTCTGTTTTCATAAAATCTTTTATACTAAGTATACTTTCTTTCATACTATTAAAACATACTTTCTTCCCTGCTAAATCTTCACATAAACTCTCAACTCCTAAAGTTAAACTTTCATTTAAATTTAATATCTGTTCTATTAAAAAATAACTGTTATTTACCAAAATTCCAACTAAAATCAACTTTATAATTAAATGATATACATTCTCAGATTTATTTCCATTATACATTGATATTAAAACAGTAAAGGTATAATAAACTACCAGAAATAAAATTATAGAATTTGCAATTAGAATAAAACCTGAAGAAGAAATTATTTTATCTATTGGTTCAATACTTAATATGTCACTTTTTATTACCATTATATTATCGAGTACTTCATAAACTTCTCCCTCAATTGATTTAAACATTTTCTCGAATACCGAGTTTAAATTTGATATTATATCTGTAACATTCATACTACACTAAAGAATCAATAAATTTCAAGATTAAATCAATTGAAAGCACAATAGCATACCCAATTATAGCGTTTATAATAACTTTTTTTCCAATGGCCATTTTCTCTTCATTTCCAAAACTAAATTTTCTCATAAGGACACCTGAAGCTATGGCAACGCCAGCCGCTGGAGTTGCAAACTTAACAAGGTATGCCTGTAATTTTTTTAGAGCTGAATTAATTTTATTTACTAAAGTTGGATCTGATGCTCCATATACCCCTGAAATAGTAAACACTATACTTGCTATAGTTATGAATGATATTACAATTTTTCTAAAATTTCTTTCCTTACTTATTTGATTATTTATCTTAACCACAATTAATTTAAAACAATTTTTCCTTTTAGTTTTATTAACATTTTTCATTTTCTTCCTCCCATCTTTTCAAATTAACTTTCTTTAAAAATTCAATTTTTTCTCCATCTGATAAAAGCATTGTCGCTTCAAATGTATTTAACTTTCTACTAAAATATTCTTCATTTAGAATATACTCGTCTTTTTCCGAAATCGAGTAACTTTCTGTAAGGGATGATTTAATATTTTTGAATTTACTAGATAAAAAACTATATTTTGTATTTTGACCTCCCTCTGCTACACTTAGAGTCTTATATTTTCTATTTTCTTTTCCAAGGTATTTTATAATTTCTGATATTGTATACGTATCATCATTTCTAAACCATACTTTATTTACTAAATTTTGTATTATTACTCTTGTTGCATTCTCATCTTGCAGTGTATTTTGAAGTGAACTATAACTTTGCATACTTACAACATTTATGCATTTGTATTCTCTTGAAAGTGAGAAAAAGTTGGCATCATCTTTATTTGCGAATTCTTGATATTCATCGCAAATAAAAAACATTGGTCTATCCCTGATCTTTGATAAAACCATACTTTGGAAATCAAGTTTTAGGTACGTTGCAATTACTTTGGCCAGGGCTCTATTCTCTCCTATATTCATAGACAATATAGTAATTTTTCCATCACAAAACATATTTTCTAAAGTTTTGCTACAAAACTTTTTATTCACATCAATGCTCGCTATAAATGGAGATGTTATTCTTGTTATTTCTGATTTTATTATACCTTTTGTTCTATCATCTAGTTTTAGATATTCATTTAATATAATTTTTATGGCATTTCCTATTTCAAATAGTGTTTCATCACTATATCTCCCTCTTAAAATATCATCTTTTATTTTGGATATAATTTCATTTAAATAACTTTCATCTATCGTTAATTTGTATATTTCATCAAAACTGACAAATTCTCTATATGACCTCATTATAGTGATAAAACACCTTACATATTCTTGTACTTTATCAAGCCAAAATGAATCTGAATTTTTACTAGATGGAGATATAAGCTCCAAAGCTTTCCTTATTCTACTTGAAAGCTCATATGGAGTAATATCTTTTTTATCTATTGGATTATAAAGTTCATTACTATTCATTGAAATTAACTTTATTTTATCTTCACACTGATACTTACTTACAACTTTCTGTACCGTTTTATAATAATTTCCTTTTACATCTATAATTAAGCCACAAATCCCTTCTTTTATTAGTCCATCTAGTATATTAGTTATTGCACTACTAGTTTTTCCACTACCAATACTACCAGTTATAAGAACATTTTGATAAAGTCCTGCTTCACATAGTGTAATTTCTCTGTCATTGAAGGTACCACCAATTTTAATCTTAAATCCTAAGCTATCACTAGCACTTAATTTGATATTTTTTTTATTAACATTTGAAATTAATTTGTAAAAATGAATTACTATAGATACAATAAAAAATAAAAGTAACGCTATATAAATTAGTTGAATAAAAATAATATTTTTTCCTAGAATATTATTAAGAGAAATATTTTTACCTAAAAAAGTAAAATATAAAAAATTTGAAAAAATAAATTTATATGTAAAAGCTATGTAAATAGCTACTATAACAACAGATACAAGAATTATTTTAAATATATTCTCATACCTTTTAGGTGATTTTAAAAAACTCAACATTTTAGAATAAATTTTTTTGACATTATGCATATCATAGCCGCAAACTATACTTTGCTGATCCTTTTTCGATATATATTTTCTAAGTTTATCCCCATTACTCGAAAATATAAAGTACTTGTCCACAAGAGAGTATAGCTTAAAGATAAAAAATAATAAATAGAAAATAAAAGTTATAAGAAAAAACATAAATTATCACCTGAGCAAATTCTAACATTCATCTCCATAATAAGTCAATATGTTGCAATTTTTCTCTTAAAACTAGTGTGTATTCGACAAAATGAACTTTTTTAAATTAAATTTAATAAAATTCGCAAAAAAGTGTTGACTTTTTGTCAAATCTATAGTATTATTAATGAGCAATACATTTTATGGGCCATTAGCTCAGTTGGCAGAGCACTTGACTTTTAATCAAGTTGTCCGCAGTTCGAATCTGCGATGGCTCACCATAAAATGGCCCGTTGGTCAATCGGTTAAGACATCGCCCTTTCACGGCGGAGTGAGGAGTTCGACTCTCCTACGGGTCACCATATTGTATGCTGGAATAGCTCAGCTGGTAGAGCAACGGTCTTGTAAACCGTAGGTCCTCAGTTCAAATCTGAGTTTCAGCTCCAAATAAGTTAACTTTGTTAACTTATTTTTTTTATTTATATAAAACCAATGTAACATTTTAATCACATTGGTTTTATAATTTTAAATATCTTGGTTGCACAAACTTGCTTGTAATATAACAAGTTCTTTTACAAATTCCGTTTGTTCTGCTATAATGTTTTCTACTAATGACATTAGTGTAGGATTTACTGAATACCTTAACAAGTTTTTACATATAAGAATTATTCCCTCACAAAGAGGAATAATCTCACATATGAAATCTAGATTTATATTTTGACATCTTGAACTTCTTTCCATTCTATTTATCATACATCTTGCTATTCTCATGTATTCATCACTATAACAGCAAAAATCTCTGCAGCAATTAGTATATTCATTGCTAGAAATTAAAATTTGTTGCATTTGTTGTATAATACTCGTATTTGAACCTACAATATTTCTTACTATTTGTAGTAATGGTTCATAACTTGAATTTTGCAACAAATTATTACTCATATCTATTTGCGCTTGATATATTGTAAGCATAGATCTAATAAAATCTATAGTTATATTTTGATTTAACATTTGTTTTGACATACCACATAATATTGTATTAAATTGTGTTAAATAATTACCCTCATTCATATTTACATCGCCTCAATATTATTATATTAATTATATGAATGTACTGTTACAAAAACTAAGCGAAAAAGCAAAATGCTCTTCCGCTTAGTTTTTAATTACTAAGTTTACAAACCTTTTTAAAGTACTTTCCTATCTTTTCAGGAGAAGTAGTAAATATCACAAAGCCTTCATCAGCATTTACATGAACCTCCCCCAGATCAGAAACTCTTATAGATTTGCTATCATTAAAAATAATCTTATTACCCTGTATGGTATAATCTCTATATTTTACCATAACTATTACCTTTTCATCGGTAATTTTATATAAGATATTCATCTGATATTCCTCCTCAAATTAATTATTATTTGAATTTATTTAAACACTCTTATATTATATGTTAATTAGTAAAATTGTTGACTACTTTTATTTAATAACAGTTGCATTTGTTGCACCCCATGGTGCTCCTGTTGCATCTCCCTTATAATTTATTGTTGTAAGACTACTACATCCACCAAATGCACTGTTTCCTATTTGT
>HF996744.1:0-1252 GCA_000433335.1 Clostridium sp. CAG:1219
CCACTTAATTTTTTAATTTTTGTTGCTGTTTCCTTATTATTTAAATTTTCTTTATATATATAAAGATTATTATCTGCTAGTGCCGCAACATTTGCAAGGTGTGTTACACATATAACTTGAGCTTCTTTTGACAATTTTTCCATTTTCTTTGCCACTTTAGTTGCAGCCATACCACTTATTCCAACATCAATTTCATCAAATACTACTGTAGATACATTATAACTTTTAAAAAGAACAGTCTTTATTGCAAGCATAACCCTTGACATTTCACCACCTGAAGCTATTTTTGTAAGAGGTAAGTATTCTCCACCTAAATTAGTTTTTATTAAAAACTCAACGCTATCTTTTCCTGTTGCTGTAAACTCGTCATCATTATCATATGTTACTTCTATATTAACATTTACATTTTTCATATCCATATCAAGCAATTCTTTATTAATAAGACAAGATAATTTAGAAGCAACCTTTTTTCTTTTCTCGCTTAAAGTATAAGCTATTTTTGTCATTGTCTTTTTTATACTTTCTTCTTCCAATTTTAGTTTATTTATATAATCATCTAAATTCTCTATTTTAGATATTTTATCCTTTAAATCCTCTTTATACTTTTCTATTTCTTCAATTGATCCTCCATATTTCCTTTTTAACTTATTTATAAGATCAATTCTATTTAAAATCTTTTCATCTTCAAATCCGTCATTATTTAAATTGCAAAGCACATCACGGGTAAAATCCATCACTTCTTTCATTTCATAATAGGAACTTTCTAATAAATTATATTTACTTTCATATTCTTCATCAATACCTGATAATTTTGAAAAATTCTTCATAACATTTTCAAAAGAATTTATAATATTATTTTCAAATTCGTACTCTACACTCTGCATGTTTGTGATTATTTTCTCTCTATTTTGGATTTTGTTCTTTTTTATTTCTAATTCTTCTTCACTTTCTATTATTCCTGCCTCTTCAATTTCATTTAATTGATATCTCATTATATCTAAATTTCTAATTCTCAAAGAGTCATCTCCAAAATTTTCTTGTAGTTGTTTTTTTATTGATATATATTCATTATACTCTGTCAAATATTTGTATTTTATTTCTAGTATTTCATTTGAAAAATTATCTAAAAGCTCTATATGATATTTCTTATCAAAAAGTTTTTGGTTATCATTTTGAGAATGAATATCTATAACATTTTGCATATATTTTTTCAATTCTCTTATACTAACAAGTCTTCCATTTATTTTACAAA
>HF996744.1:1279-3290 GCA_000433335.1 Clostridium sp. CAG:1219
CAAAACTTATTTTTCTTGATACCACCACATTTTTTTCTTCTTCAGATATTTTGCTGCCATCAAATATATTTGCTTCTATTAAAACTTCTTCCTCTTTATTTCTCATCATCTCTTTTGAGAATCTTTCACCAGATAGGAGATTTAGTGCATCTATAATTAGTGTCTTTCCAGCTCCTGTTTCACCAGTTAATACATTAAATCCTTCTCCAAGTTCGACATCAATATCTTTAATAATTCCCAAATTTCTAATGTGCAAGTTAGTAATCATATATATCCCTCTTTTCAAACTTTTGTTCTATTATATCATATACTTATTTTTTGTCAACACATTTGTTCTTTTTTGCTTTAAAAAATTACATTACACTAATACAGTGCAATGCAATTTTTATCTATTATATGTCATCTATTTGCCAATCTATTGGCGTTAAGTTATTTGAAACTAAAAATTTATTTGCTTTTGAAAAATGTGAGCATCCTTCAAACCCATACTTTACAGAAAATGGGCTTGGATGTGATGAAGTAAGTATTAAATGTTTTTTATTCGTTATAAGGCGAGCTTTTTGTTTTGCAAAGTTCCCCCAAAGCAGAAAAACAATTGGGGTTTGACTTTTATTTAACTCTTCTATTATTCTATCTGTAAAAATTTCCCAACCTTTGTTTTGATGAGATGCAGGCTTGTCTTTTTCAACTGTAAGTACACTGTTAAGCAAAAGCACCCCTTGTTTTGCCCATTTTACCAAATATCCATTATTAGGTATTTTACATCCAAGATCTCTATTTAATTCCTTATATATATTCATAAGTGATGGTGGAATTTTAATTCCAGGATTAACAGAAAAACACATTCCATGTGCCTCTCCAATACCATGATATGGATCTTGCCCTATAATAACTACTTTTACTTTATCATATGGTGTAGTTTTAAGTGCATTAAAAATTTTCTCTTTTGGTGGGAAAATTGTTTTTGTATTATACTCATTTATTACAAATTCATGCAATTTTTTATAATAGTCTTTTTTCGATTCTTCCTCTATAATATTTTTAAAATAATTCAATTTACTTCACCTTTATAAATTAATTCCTTTCGTAATGGCCAAAAACAATTTAATTTTCTTCTCAGCCATTTCTAAATTGCTAGTTTGTCCGTGACCTGGATAAATTTTTACTTTATTTTTTACATCTTCAAATCTACCAAAAATTTTATGAAGAGATAATATCATATCATCTATGGAAGAAGTTGCAAGATCACATCTACCGCAACAATTGGAAAATATAGTGTCTCCTGTAAAAATAACTTTGTCATTTGCCTCATAAAAACAAACTGATCCTTTAGTATGTCCAGGAGTGCTTATAACTTCGAGCCTTATTTCTCCTGCCTTAAATATTTCACCATCTTTTATAGTCTTTATTTTCTCCTTAACTTCATGTGATATATTAATATCCATATTACCAAGCATCTTTGAACAGTTTTTATCATCACAAAATAGCATGCTGTAGTCTTCCTTTGAAACTAATACTTCTGCTCCAAATCTTTTTACGATACCCTCTAGTGCACCAATATGATCTGCATGTGCGTGAGTAATTAAAACATACTTTAATTCAACTTTATTTCTGTTTATGCACTCAATTATTTTTTCTACTTCATCTGCTGGGTCAATTAATACCCCTATTTTATTACTATCAAATACTACATATGTATTAGTAATATGATTTAATTTATTTACATTGATATTTATCTTTTCTATATTATTCAATTCTATTTTACCCTCTTTACATCATAAACTGAATCTACTTTTCTTAGGTTTCTTATAATGCCTTGAAGTGAGCTACTATCTTGTACACTTACAGTAACATATATTATAGTTTCTTTTTGCATAGTTATTTTTGTATGTATATCATTTATTCTTACTTTAAGTTCACTCAGTTTTGTTATTACATCACTTAAAACTGTATTAGATGTATTTGCATATATAACAATGCTTGTTTCAAAATCAGCTACTAACTTCTCTTT
>HF996744.1:3320-10573 GCA_000433335.1 Clostridium sp. CAG:1219
CTTCAATCATTCTATTAGACAAATTAAGATTTTTTAAATTTTTACAGTCGTTTCTATGAATAGATACTCCATTTGAATAAGTTATATATCCAGATATGCTATCTCCTGGTATAGGATTGCAACATCTTGCAAATTTAATAAGACAGTTATCAATCCCTTTTACTGTCACAAGACTTTTAGCTATATCTTTTTTACTATTATAATTTGCAGATTTTTCTTGAACTAAAATTTTATCTGCATTTACTTCTTTATATATTTCAATTAATTTATGTACCAGTTTTTTTGAAGTAATACTACCAAAACCTATATTTTCGTAACAATCTTCAATACTATGGTAAGAGTATCTCTTTAAAAGTATTAAAATGTTCTTTTCACTTAATAATTCCTCTTTAGGAATTTTAACCCTCTTTATTTCCTTTTCAAATAATTCTTTTCCTTTTAATATATTTTCATCCTTATTTTGCTTTTTCAAAAAGCTTGTAATTTTGTTTTTTGCATTAGTAGTTTTAACATATTTAAGCCAATCTATGCTAGGACCTTTTGAGGAATCTTGGGTAACTATCTCAACAATATCAGTGTTTTGAAGTTTTGTAGAAATTGGAACCATTTTGGAATTTATTTTTGCCCCAACCATTTTTTCTCCTACTTTTTGATGAATTCTATACGCAAAATCAATAGTAGAAGAACCTTTTGGAAACGAGAAAATATCACCTTTAGGCGTAAATACAAAAACTTCTTGTCCAAATAATTCTGATTTTAATCTCTCTATATCATCTTCTTTTTGTTCTACTCCCTGTTGTAATTCTATCATTTGTCTTAGCCAAACAATTTTTTTATCCAGTTCATCTTGGCCTTGTTTTTTTTCTTTATATGAAAAGTGTGCTGCTATACCATATTCTGCTATTTTATGCATATCCCAAGTTCTAATTTGAACCTCAAATGGTCTTGAATTTTCTCCAAACACTGTAGTGTGAAGGGATTGATACATATTAGTTTTAGGTACTGCTATATAGTCTTTAAATCTTCCTGGTAAAGGTTTATACATATCATGAATTAGTCCTAAGGCACTATAACAATCCTTTACAGAGCCCACAATTATCCTTATAGCAAGAAGATCAAATAAATCTTCGGCCCTGCACTTTTTTTGCTTCATTTTTTTATATATGCTATAAAAGTGCTTTGGTCTTCCATAAACAGTTGCTTCTATTTTTTCTTTTCTTAAAACAGATTCAATTTCACTTATTCTATCTTTTATATATTGTTCTCTTATCTTCTTCTTCTCATCAATTTCTTGTTTTATTTCATTATATTCTGCAGGGTATAATTCCCTAAAAGATATATCTTCAAGTTCCGATTTTAATTGTGACATACCGAGTCTATGAGCTATCGGAGCGTAAATATATAGTGATTCTTTTGCCATATTCTGCCTATATGTCTTGTTTTCAAACTCTTTTATATTTCTCATGTTATATAGTCTGTCTATCAATTTTATAATTACAGTTCTAATATCTCTACCAATTGCTAAAAACATTTTTCTAAATGTTTCACTATCAAGGTTTTCCTTAAATCCATAATTTAGACATGAAAGTTTTGATATAGTTTCTATCATCTGCGATATATCTACTCCAAACAATTCGCTTACTTCTTTTTTATTATAATCATCTAGTTTTACAACTTCATGAAGTATAGCTGCGTAAACTGAATCTTCATCAAGCTTCATTTCAATAACTTCAAGAGCTACGCCTAAAGTATGCTCCATAATAGTAATATTACTATATCTTTTTTTATCAGCATATTTTAAAAATGCATACTCACAAACCTTTTTTAGTTTTTTATCGCTATATTTTATTTTTTGCAGTTGAAGGCATGATTTTAATTTTTCAAAAATATCTTGCATTATCACTCACTTCCTTAGCTATAAGATTAAATACTCTTTTTAAAATCCTGCAGTATAAGTTGAATTGTTCTTTTACCATTATATTCATTTAATTCTACTTCACATACAACATCAATTTTATCTCCAATTGTTATAGCATCTCTTTTTTCACCTTGTGAGAATCCTACAACATCTATATATTTATTTTTATCTTTTAAAACAAGTTTTAGATGTTTTCCATCTCCAATAGTTCTTACCGCTTGTACTCTTAAATTTCTATATAAAAATAGTGGTGCTCTATTAGATTGACCATATGGTTTTAAGGTATAAATATCTTTTAACAACTCTACATTCAAATCAGAAAGAGAAATTTCAAAATCTATATCTACTACTTGGCTTAATTCTTCTCCACCTAATTTTTCACATATAACATTTTCAAAGTCATAAATAAATTTTTCTACATTCTCTTCTTCCATGCTAAGCCCTGCTGCAAGTTCATGACCACCAAATTGTATTAAGTCCTCCTTACATTTATCTAGTGACTCATAAAGCGATATTCCCTTAGCACATCTTCCAGATCCTCTAATCATTCCATTTTCTTTAATAAGTAAGATTACTGGTTTATTATACATATTAACTATTCTTGAAGCTACAATTCCAATAACGCCACTATGCCAACCTTCGTTATACAAGACTATACTTGATTTATTATAAAGCTTTTTTTCTTCTATAACTTTCATTGCACTCTCATATATTTCTTTTTCAATTTGTTGTCTTTTTGAGTTTAATTTATCAAGAGTTATTGCAAGTTCCCTTGCAACTTCCTCATTTTCTTCTAAGAATAACTTAACAGCAAGTGAAGCATTTCCCATTCTACCACAAGCATTAATTCTTGGAGCAAGTCCAAATGATATCATAGTACTATCCAGATTTTTAAAATTAACTATATTAAGTAAAGTTCTAAGTCCTACATTATCAGTATTTTCTATCATTTTAATGCCATATTTTGATATTATTCTATTTTCATCAAGCAAAGGTACTATATCTGATACTGTACCGATAGCTACTATATCTAAATATTTTAAATAACTACTCTCATCCATATTAAGTCTGTTTGAAATAGCCTGTAAGCATTTAAATGCTACTCCAACTCCAGCATGAAATTTAAATTTAAATATATCATCCTTCTGTTTTGGATTTACTATACAAAACGCATCTGGTAACACATCACCGCATTCATGATGATCGGTTATGCACACATCAATTCCAAGTTCTTTTGCAAATTCTATTTCACCAACTGCTGTTATTCCGCAATCCACAGTTATTATGAGTTTAACGCCAGTATCTGCTATCATTTTTATAGCATCTTTATTTACCCCATATCCTTCTATTAGTCTATCCGGTAAATAATATGATACATCTGCTGAAAGTTCCCTTAAAAATTTATACATTATCGTTATACTAGTAATTCCATCGACATCATAATCGCCATATATACATATCTTTTCTTTTCTGTCTATGGCATTCATAATTCTTGTAACAATTTTTTCCATATCTTTAATTTCATAAGGGTCTTTTAAATCTTTAAGTGTTCCATTTAAAAAATTCTCTATTTCGTCCTCGCCAATATTTCTTGATATTAATAGTTTTGCAAGGTTGCTTGAAATATTAAATTTATTTGATATTTCTTCTACTTTTTCGATATCATATTTTTTTACATTCCATTTCTTTTGCATCTTATTTCCTTTCTATAATATAATCTTTATATTTTATATTTTACAACATATTAACCAAAAAATAAAGAAAATCTGACAAATATAATAAAAGAAAAGGCTTAAGAAATATTTCTTGGCCTCCTCATTTTAATATATATTTGCCAGTAACTTTTAAAAATAATAATAAATAAATGTATCCAAACAAAAAACCACAAACAACATCTGAAAAATAATGAACTCCAAGACATATCCTAGAAAATCCAACAAGTAACGTTCCCAAAATAGAAAGTACTAAAAAAGATACTTTCAGATATTTGTTTTTAACGAAACGTATAGCCATATATGCTAGGAACCCATAAAATGTTACTGATATCATACTATGTGCACTTGGAAAACTATATCCATTTTCAGGAATTAACATATACTCTAATGGTCTTTCTCTTTTTACTACAAACTTTATTATAAAATTAAGTACATAACATAAGACTATATTTATAGCAAAAATTATGCCAATATTTTTGTCCTTCGCTGTTAAAATAACAAGTAAAACAACGAGCATAATTGCAATAGCAGAACACGATGTTGTTATAACTTTCATTAGTTCTAACGTGTTATATCCTATGTTTTTTGATATAGTGTATGATACATTCTCATCTACTATACTAACTCCAAAATATAATGAAATTCCAATCAATATTGTACAAAATATTATTGGAGAATATATTAATAATCCTTTTATCACTTTGTTTTTTTGCATAAATTCATCACAAAAATATATTAACATATATATATTTTTTTTTCAATAAAAAATATCCAACTTCTATATAAAAAGTCGGATACAAATATTTATTATAATATTATGCAAATTAGACCACCACTTCCTTCATTTATTATTCTTTGAAGTGTTTCTTGTAATTTTATCTGTGCCTCATCTGGCATTCTATAGAGCTTATTATGAAGTCCTTCATTTACAAGTTCATGAAGTGATTTTCCAAATATATTAGATTCCCATATCTTTTTAGGATCATTCTCAAATTCAGAAAGTAAATATTTAACTAAATCTTCAGATTGTTTTTCACTTCCAACAATTGGAGATACCTCTGTTTCTATATCTGCTCTAATCATATGAATAGAAGGAGCTGATGCTTTTAATTTTACACCATATTTGTTTCCTTGCCTTACAATTTCTGGTTCCTCAAGTTTTAATTCTTCCATTTGAGGAGTTACTATTCCATATCCTTTTACTCTTACTTCTTCAAGTGCCATAGCTATTTTATCATACTCACATTTCGTTTTAGAGTAGTCTCTCATAAGGTCAAAAATATCACTATCTGCAGAAATTTCAAAGCCTGATTCTTCACTAAGTATTCTATAAAATACACTTGGTACTATATCCATTTTAATTTTAACTGTTCCATCTTCCATATTTGTTTTATCAACAGATACCTTCTCAAATATATCGTTTTCTGAATTAATTTTATCTATTAACTCATTTATCTCTCTTAGAGAATAATCTTTTTCAAAATTATTCTTTACTATGGAGATCACATCTTGCTTTAACCAGTGTTCATATGGAAGAGATGAAAACCAACTTGGCAATTTAAACCCCATTTCACTTACTGGGAATTCTTCAAGTGTTCTTAGGAAAACGTTAGTAAGATCTTCTTCAGTCATATTTGCTATATCTATTGGTAAAACAGAAGCATCATATTTTTCTTCCATTTCATGTGCAAGCCTTAAAGTACTCTGACTTGCTGGTTCTTTTGAGTTTAGCAAGACAACAAATGGTTTATTTATTTCTTTTAATTCTGTTATTACTCTTGTTTCTGCATCAACATAGTCTTCTCTTGGAATATCAGTTATACTTCCATCAGTCGTTACAACAAGCCCAATAGTAGAATGATCCTTTATAACTTTTCTCGTTCCTATTTCAGCAGCATCACAAAACGGAATAGCTTCATCTGACCATGGTGTTCTTACCATTCTTGGCATATCGCCATCCAAATGGCCTGTAGCAGAATCTACTAAATATCCAACGCAATCTACTAGTCGTGTTTTCATTTTCACATTTTTGTCTAATGTAATCTCAACAGATTCATTTGGCACAAATTTAGGCTCCGTTGTCATTATCATTTTTCCTGAAGCGCTCTGTGGCAATTCATCTTTGGCTCTTTCTTGTCTATATTCATTCTCAATATTAGGAATTACAAATTTTTCCATAAAATTTTTTATAAAAGTAGATTTACCCGTTCTTACCGGTCCCACAACTCCAATATATATATCACCATTTGTTCTTTGTGATATATCCTTATAAATACTATCGTTTTTCATATTAACCTCCAAGTTTACATTTGTTACTACAAATATATTAAATGTTAGAAAAAATATGAATCAATTATTAAAAAAAAGTAAAGTTATATAAAAACTATAACTCTACTATTATTTTATTATCTTCTACTTTTGAATTTAATCCATTCTCTAGCTGCCAATTATTATACATTTTTAAAATTTCATTGCTCTTATTTATGTTAAACTCACTATACAGTAAAACCTGCTTTTTGTTATCTATATAAATAGGTATCATTTCTATGCTATTTATCTTTTTATTTTCAATATTTAAATTAAAAATAAATGACTGATTACCAACATACATATCAGTATCTCCCATAAAATATCCTGTACTAAAAATTATTGGTTTTCCTTTATATTTTATTATAGGATATACACCAAGTGCGTGTGACCCAATTACTAAGTCAGCTCCACTATCAATTGCCTTATATGCCATGCTCGTCATACTATCTGTTACACCATATTCATATTCATTGCCATAATGGAAATCAACAATAACAATATCTGCTATTTTTTTTGCCTCTTTAATATTCTTTTTTAATTCTTTTTCATCATACAGTGATATCTCAGACTCTGTATATTTAGATTTATTAGAATTTGTAATAGAATTTGTAGAAACTACAGCAATCTTTTGATTACCTTTTTCAAAATAAACTGGAATGTTAGCTTTACCTGCGACTAAAAATTTATATTTATCTAATATAGATTCTGTAAGGGATACTCCTTCCTTTGAATAATCAATAATATGTTCTGTTGCTATATTAACACAGTCTACCCCAAGTGCTGAAAGTCCATTTATTATTTCTTTTGTCACTAGATTTTTATTTTTATCAGTGTTAATTTTTTCTTCATTTGTTATATTGGTTCCAAGAGTAGTATAAGTAAAGTCTGAGTCTTTAGTATAAAAATAAATATCTTTAAATGCTGCACTATAGATATAATTTAAATTTTTAGTTATATTTCCTCCCATATTTATCTCACCTAAAATACTTACACTCATCTTAGACAAATCTTCAACATCATTTTTTACAAGTTCGCTCTCAAAAGCTACATTGTTTTTATTTCCGTTACTTGAAACAGGCGTATCGTTATTTTCTATGTTTACCTCGTTTTTTTGATTATTGTTATAAATATCTATTTCTATATTTTTTTCTTTCCTATATTTCTTTGTATACTTGTTTGCTTTATTTATTAATATTAGATTGCAAACTATAATTATACAAGATATAGCTAAAATAATAAAAGATATTAAAAATATAATATTTCTTATTGTAATATATTTCCTAACATATAATCTTTTTCTATTGAATATA
>HF996744.1:10579-15660 GCA_000433335.1 Clostridium sp. CAG:1219
TTTTCTATTGAATATAATTCTACTTCTCGAATTTTTCCCCATAAGAAATTATCACCTTTTGCTTTTACTTTTATATAATTACTTGTATATCCTTCTAAATATCCATCCTTATATGATTCAAATAGCACTGGACAATTCTTTCCTAGAAATTTTTCCATATACTTTTTCTTTAGACAATTTGCAACCTCTACTAGTTTTTTACTTCTAAGGTCAGATATTTTTGAATCAACTTGTCCATCCATCTTTGCTGCAACTGTCCATTTTCTTTTAGAATATTTAAATGAATGTACTTCGTAAAACCCTACTTTT
This sequence comes from Clostridium sp. CAG:1219, assembly GCA_000433335.1. Lineage (GTDB taxonomy): Bacteria > Bacillota > Clostridia > TANB77 > CAG-465 > CAG-465. The sequence continues at coordinate 10,889 of HF996744.1, forward strand.
TCAACATTATTTAAAGTATTTTCAAACTGCTTGTCGCTTTCTTTAGGAAAACCTACAATAATGTCACACGTTATTGCAACATCATCAAAATATTTACGTATTTTATTTATTACATCGACAACAAAATAACTATCATATTTTCTATTCATATTTTTAAGAACACTATCATCCATACTTTGTACAGATATATGAAAATGGTGGCATAATTTAGGAATTTTTGAAAGCCTTTTAATATTATCATCTGTAAGTATTCTAGGCTCTATAGATCCAAGTCTAATTCTCTCCAATCCCTCAATTTTATTAACTTCCTCAATTACATCAATTAAATTAATACTATAATCTAAGTCTTTTCCATAAGATGCTATTTCTATACCAACTAATACAACTTCCTTAACACCAGTTTCAACTAACTTTTCTATTTCTGAGATAATATTTTCTAATTTTCTACTCCTTACTCTTCCTCTAACATATGGGATAATACAATATGAGCAGAAGTTGTTGCAACCATCTTCTATTTTTACAGATTCTCTTATATTAAATGCTTCATTTTTTATGCTACTTTCGTTATACTCTCTATACGCTCCTATATTAGATACTTCAAATAATGACTTATTTTCCTTTAAATAATTATTAACTATATCAAACACTTTAGTTTTTTCATAATTTCCAAGAATAATATCTACATTTAATATTTTTTCTGCTTCTTCTTTAGTACTAAGTTCTTGTGCATAGCATCCAATAAGTACTACCACTCCACCAAGTTTTTTTGCCCTGCTTAAATAGTTTCTAGTTTTTCTTGTAGCAAGGTTGGTAACACTGCAAGAGTTTACAATATACACATCTGCAATCTCAGTAAAATCTACTACTCTCCACCCATTTTGTATAAACTCTTCCATTATTTTATCTGTTTCATATTGATTTACTTTGCAACCGAGTGTTACAAAAGCCACCTTTCTTTCTTGTAAATTCTTTTTAAACTTCATCTTCCATCCCTTTTAACTTTTTAAAATATTGCTTTAATATATCTATAACCTCATCTAAATTATTTGCCTCGTTTATTTTACATCTGGTACTTGCGCTGTCTTTTAATCCTTTAAGGTAAGAGGCAATATACTTTCTCATTTTTAAATTAGCATTCTTTTCAGTTTCATACTCTCTTATGTACGATATATGTTCCATTATAAGTTCAAATCTTTCATCCAATGTTGGGACATATTCTTTATTTTCTAAAATACTTTTAAATATCCATGGAGAATATGTTGCTCCTCTTCCAATTAATATTCCATCACATCCAGTATATTCAAACATTCTATTTGCAGATTCTAAATCTACAATATCTCCATTACCAAACACAGGAATACTAACGCTTTCTTTTACTTCCTTTATTATATCAAGGTCACACGCTCCTGAATAATACTGTGCTCTACTTCTGCCATGTATAGTTATGGCGGAGACTCCTCTTTTCTCACAAATTTTTGCCACTTCCACAGCAGTATTTCTATTATCATAAAAACCTTTTCTTGTTTTTACAGTAATTGGTTTTTTTGACAGCTTTACAGCTGCTTCTAATATTTCATCTATGTTTTCAAGATTTAGCAGTAACCCTGAGCCATCCCCATTTTTTACTATTTTAGGAGCTGGACACCCCATATTTATATCAATAATATCTATATCATCATTTTCATTAAGATATTCAATCATCTGACATATTACTTCTTTACTATGCCCAAATATTTGAACAACAGATGGATGTTCTCCATCTGTTATTTTAAGAATTTTTTCTGTTCTAGCGCTTCCAAATTTCATTGCTTCTGAACTTGCCATCTCTGTAAATGTAAGACCTGGTCCATATTTTCTACATATTTTTCTAAATGCAATGTCAGTCCAACCTGCCATTGGTGCTAAAAAGACATTATTTTTTACTTTTACATTTCCTATTTGTATTTCTTTTATGTATTTATTTTTCATAATAATTATTTTGTCTCCATTTTCTACTACAAGCCATATCGTGATTTATCTAATTCATAATTTTGGCTGATCTCTTTTGACGTAAGTGTACGGCCATATATTCTTACCGCATAAACCTTTCCGTTAAAATTATATCCCTTATCAAAATTATAGTCAGGATGAAGCGTGTGTGAAGTCGGATTTGCCCCTATAGCAATTGGTGTGTCTTCATGATTATAAGGAATATCCCCATATTCATTTTTATTTTTGCCAACTTCTTTTCCATTTAAATAAGTAATTGCTTCACCATTTTTATATGTATATGCCAAATAATAAATTTTGCTTGTTATATCTGGATTTGAAAAGCCTAAAGAAGTATAATTTTTTAATGTATTAGAGTATGCTGCTCCATATGGTCTACCGCTAGTATTAGTTGAAATAGTAAATCCTCCAGCTTCTTGATTTCCTACAATTCCTTTTGCTAAATTTTGATTAGAAATTAGTATAATTTCACAAGTAAGGCTTGTAATGTTATGAATTCCACAATTTACGAAATCATCAACTCCATCAAAGCTTAAATAATTATCTCCCCAAACTGGACCATTTTTAAGTATTCCATCATTTTCATTTCCGGATAAATCATTCCATACACTTGAATTTGCATTATGCCCCATTTTCGTATTAAGCACTCCATCATAATGTAAAACTATTCCATCCGTCACATATCCAAGTTCCTTTGATTTTGATTCATATACCTCTGATTTAAGTCCAAAATATACTTTACCTTTATATTTAAATCCTTTTATGTAGTAAACGTTGTTTGTATTTTCTGCAACTACAAAAACATTTTTGTCCATTACAGTTCCCTGTCCTCTTTTAATAGTTGCATCTTCTAACAAATTAACATCTATTAAATACAATTTATTATTTAAATCATTTTTTGTTTTAAGTTCCGCTAAGAAATTTTCCCCTAGTGAATTTCCAGATACAATAGTTCCATCCGTCGGTAATTTTTCGTTTTTTACAATATATTGATTGACACTATCTGCTGTTCTTGATACTTGAGATAAAAACTCTTCATATTGTGCCGTTTTTATCGCTGTGCTACCAACAATTACAGAAGATGTTATAAGAACTACCATAACACTTATTGCAACGGTAAGTACAATCATAGATACACCTTTTTTCATATGTTCCTCCTAAATATTACATTAATATAATACTACAAAATGCTAAAGATTACAATATTTTTATCTAAAAGCTACAATAACATTGGCTTTTTACATTTTTTTACATTTTTTGTCGCGTTTTTATTGACTTTTTTTCTTTTAAACGGTATACTGTTAGGTGTTTAATGTTAAAATATATTTATAGTATATTTTATTTTTTAAGGAGTGAATTTTTATGAAAAGAACAAAAATTGTATGTACAATAGGACCAGCTAGTGAAAAGCCTGAAATTCTTGAAGAGTTAATTAAATCAGGTATGAACGTAATGAGATTAAATTTTTCACATGGTGATTATGAAGAACATCTAGCTAAAATTAAAACTTTACAAGAACTTAACAAAAAATTAGATGCTAACGTTGCATTTATGTTAGATACTAAAGGACCTGAAATAAGAACTGGTGTATTTGCTGATGGTAAACCACACGAATTCTTAAAAGGTAACTCTATAGTTATAACAACTCGTGATGTAGATTGCGACGACAACACAATTTCAGTAACTTATAAAGGATTACCAAATGATATTGAAGTTGGTTCTCATATTTTAATTGATGATGGACTAATTGATGTTATTATAGATAAAATTGAAGGAACTGAAATGTTTGGTACAATTCAAAACTCTGGTACTCTAAAAGGAAAAAGAGGTGTCAACGTACCTGGTGCTAAACTTCAACTTAAAGCTTTAACTGAAAAAGATATTTCAGATATTACATTTGGTGTTCAAAATGGATGCAACTTTATTGCCGCTTCATTTATAAGAAAAGCTGAAGATGTACTTGAAATTAGAAAACTTTTAAATTCTATAGGTGGAGAAAATGTAAAAATAATCTCTAAAATAGAAAATCAAGAAGGTCTTGATAATTTTGATTCAATACTAGAAGTAACAGATGGTATAATGGTTGCTCGTGGTGACCTTGGTGTTGAAATCCCAATAGAAAAATTACCTTCTGTTCAAAAAATGATGATAAAGAAAACTGTTGCTGCTGGTAAACCAGTTATAACTGCAACTCAAATGTTAGAATCTATGCAAAAAAATCCTCGTCCAACTCGTGCTGAAGTTTCAGATGTTGCAAATGCAGTTTATGATGGAACAAGTGCTGTAATGCTTTCTGGCGAATCTGCTCAAGGTGAATATCCAAAAGAAGCCGTTAAAGTTATGGCAAGTACTGTTAAGGATGCTGAAGAACATATTGATTTTTGGAAGAGATTTAAGAAAAGAAATATTGAAAAATTAACAACTTTCACTCAAGCTGAAAACTTAACTGATGAAAAAGCATTCAAAATGCAAGCTAATTTTGCTGTATGCTGCTCTGCAATGTTTGCAAATGCGGATGCAATAATTGCTGTTTCTGAAAAAGGAGTTACACCTTCTATGCTTTCAAGTTACAAACCAGCTTGTCCTGTATTTGTTATAACAGCTAATGAAAATACATTCAAACAAATGGCTGTTGAAAATGGTGTAAGAGCAATACTTGTTCCTGGTGAACATGATTTTGATAAAATCTTAAATAAAGGAATTGAACTTTTAAAAGAAAGAAAATGGTTATTTGACGGAGATACTGTTGTTCTTTCAGGTGGATTCCCTGCTGTACAAAACAA
>HF996745.1:0-652 GCA_000433335.1 Clostridium sp. CAG:1219
GAGATTATAGTATCAGGTGCTAAACTTCCTAAGACGGCAGGTTTTGTGTCTAATCTTGGAAATAAGGGTATAATTGAAAATTGTATAAATAGAGTAAATATAACAGTAACAGGAGAAGAATCTTATTATGTGGGAGGATTTGTTGCTGATTGTATGTCAGAGGCAAGTATAATAAATTGCGAAAATTATGGGACTATAAGTGGTACACTAGCAGTGGGTGGAATAGTTGGGATGTTTGAAAATGCAACAGATGTGACTATTTCAAATTGTATAAATTATGGAAGTATTAGTGGCACAAAAGTGATTGGTGGTATAGCTGGCAATGCACCTTCGAAGAATAATAAAGGTGTAATTATAAATAAAAAAATTAAAATATCTAATTGTTATAATAAAGGAAAAATAGAAGGAACAGCTGATTTTATAGGTGGAATAATTGGAAACACTGAATTTGATATAGAAGACTGTAAAAATTTAGCAGAAATTAAAGGGACTGCAGGTGTTGGCGGAATAGTAGGAAAGATACAAGGCGGTAAATGTATATCAAATTCTTCAAATACTGGAATGATTACCGCAAGGGGATTACTTTGTGGTGGTATAGCAGGTCAAGTAGCGGGTGGAAGCTTGATAAGAGGATGCTATAATAATGCTGAAA